>NZ_CAWUDJ010000014.1:0-140035 GCF_963920875.1 Anabaena sp. CCY 9910
TTGGGTTACGCTATCGCTCCACCCAACCTACTATTCTCTTAACTGAACCGTATTGAAATATAATGACTAATCATACCTATGCTTTTTTGATTTAATTACTTCAATAACATCATCATGACGTTGACCATCGATAATATCTTTTAAATGAATTTTACCCTCAATATACTGAAGATGAAGTCGCCATCCTGATAATTTATCGATATCAGCACGATATATTGCCTGTTTGATACCTTTGACTTTACGGAGTCTAGTTTTGGGAAAAGTTCTAGTTCGATGACATTCATGATCTTCTAGTTCTGCCAAAGCTTCTAGAAAATCAATTTTTAGATGATCAGGTAATATATCCATAGCCTCATGAATGACACCATGCTCATCTAAAAGTGGCTTAATCCGTGACATCAGTTGGAGTGAACCTCAAGTTCTTGATTTTTCACACTAAAATCGTGATAGAGAGATTCAGCTATTGAATTGTAAGCTTTTGAAGCGTCTTCAGTATGGACTACTCTAAATAACGTTATTACCGTCACGTCAAAAATTGGATCGTCGTCAATAGTAATTATTAATCTGACATCTTTATCGATAATCAAGGCGTAAAGAGAAGATTCATAATCTGCATCAAGTTTGATATCTTTTAATCTAAAAGCTTGGTTTTCTAATAACTTTTTATTCTTCGATAATAACTCAACGTAGCGATTAAGCTTTTTAACTATTTTAAATTTTTCTTTATTATTAAACTTATTTAAATCGTGTTCAAATTCTTTTGTGGACTCAATAAGTATTTCCATTTAACTGATTCCAGACCTGAAACACTAAACTAATTTCAAATTTAACCTATAACGATAAAAAATTGAGTATTCCCAAGCTATTTATCTAGAAAGGTAATGATATGGATAGATTTATAACTATATGTTACTCACTACGTTAATTATACTTGCATAAAAACAGCGATCGCCCTCAGAAATTAGTATACATAAGTTTGTAGTGATGATCAGTTGTATTTAACACCACATCTCTTATGCCAAATACAGTATTTTCCCCTTTACTCATACTCGTATTAGGACTTACTCTTACTCAAACTATCGGCTGTGCAAATAGTCCAGATAATTCCGTCGTTGCCCAAACTTCAACGAAGCCAGAACCTCAAATTGTTGTACAACCAGGGGAAATTAGGGCTTTACCAGGAAAGTTAGATAACATCCCTGTATTTAACAGTAATAGCCCAGAGTGGGTGAAGACTGAAGGAATTTTGCTGTCTACTTTCCCCACAAATGGTAAAAAAACACCAGCAGCACACCTCAATTTTCCTTTTCAGGGACGGTTTGATTTATTCGCTCACCATTACACCCATACTCCCAAGGATTTACAAACGCTTTACTTGGGGGTCATTGTCAATAATCCTGGGAAAAAACCTGTGACAGTCGATGTCTTGCAAGCAGCCAGTTATCTCATGGAGGATGCACCTTTTGTCACCTTACCCCCCTACATAGAAAACAACGATGGTAAAGCCTATTCAGGGCCAGGGGCTAGGGCTGTTGCTGATGTTCTGCGGGGTGTGAGACAGGCTGATTTTCCCGCTAAGTTGGTGATTCCCCCTGGACAAAGCCGGATGTTGCTGAATCATCCTATTCCTGTGCGGAATTTGGAAAAGCCTGTCAATGGTCGCTCAAGTTTTTTGCGTTTGCGGAGTAGCGATAAAATTTACACAGCAAGCTTGGCGATGTTTGCTAAAAAGAATACTGATGGTTCTGACCGTGCGCCTACTATGGCTGAATGGCAAGCTTTACTCAATAATGGTAACTTTGCTGGGCCACGGGATAAAACGCCTACTCCACCCAATGCTACCAGTGGGGCGTTGATTTATGGTCGTGTGGCTGGCGTTTCTCAAGGTTCCCAATGGCAAGCCATTCTCACTGATAATCCCCAGGCAACAACTCTCACCATACCCCAAGTAGGCAAAGGCATTTCTTACCCTATAGTAACTCTGCGTGGTGGTCGATTGGGTACAGGACAAAACCAAACAGCTAAGATGCTGGTGCGCTATCCTGATACAGCTTATGAAGCGCATGGTAATTACGGTGTGGAATATAACCTCAACTTGCCCTTGAAGAATAACACTAACCAAACGCAAAAGGTGACTATTACTTTAGAAACACCCTTAAAGGAAGATAAGTTATCTCAAGGTGGTGTACGCTTTCGTAAACCTTCCTTAGACTTTCCTTTTTTCCGAGGTACAGTCAGGCTACGTTACTTTGATGACCAGGGAAAACAAAAGACGCGTTACGTACACTTATGGCATAGAACCGGACAGGTTTTAGAACCATTAGTGCAGCTTGTTATGCCACCATCAAGTAGACGCAATGTGCAAGTAGATGTAATTTATCCACCAGATTCCACACCACCCCAGGTTTTGACTGTAAGAACTTCGTCAATTAATAATTAGCCGCTTTATCTAAATAAAATATGACAAGCGTAGGCCTAGCCTACGCCCAAACTTACTTACCGCCGTAGAAAAAGGCAATATCTTTTTCTTTCAGGGGTGCAAAGCCTGCTTCTATCAGCAATTGATCAAGTTCTGCTTGAGGAATATGTTTTGCGCCAATACGGATGATGCGCGATCGCATAGTATTAGATACACCACTACGCTGTCTATTTGCTTCCAAAGCCATGACTTTGTGATATAGTTCTAGCTTCACAGAGGGAATAGGTGTACCATCAAAATCGATACCTTTGGCGATCGCCTCATCAATAGCATCAGCACCTTTTGTATCAGAATTGGCTACGTTAGTTTCAGCAGTCATGATAATTTATTCTAATTTTATAGGTATATTTTACCAGTCAATTAGATCCCCAGATTTTTAGCTGAAACAGCAATGTTTAAAACCCCTACGCTCCTACACCCAGCCTCAACAGACAACCTGGGTGCATAAGTCCTAATCAATTACCAATACGCCAAATTCTCATGGTGTTATCTTCACTACCACTAACTAGGTTTGTGCCGTCGGGAGTAAAGGCGACAGTTGTCACAGTATTTTCATGTCCTTCTAGGGTGCGAATTTCCTCGCCAGTTTCTAAATTCCACAACTTGATAGTCTGGTCGCGGCTGGCACTGGCGAGGGTGTTACCATCGGGACTAAAGGCAATTGATGTAATTGTTTCTGTACTACCTTTTAATGTACGGACTCTGGTACCTGCGCCTACCTTCCAAATTTTAATGGTGCGATCGCGGCTGGCACTGGCAAGAGTGTTACCATCGGGATTAAAGGCGATTGATGTAACCGTTTCGCCATTTCCCGCCAGTGTGTGAGTTAAAGTTCCAGTTTCTAAGTTCCAAATTTTCACAGTTTTATCAAAACTGCCACTAGCAATATTCACACCATCGGGACTAATAGCAACAGAACGTACCCAAAATGTATGTCCGGTGAGAGTATTTATCAATCTTCCTGTATTTAAATTCCAGACTTTAACAGTGTTATCATCACTACCACTAACTAAAGTTTTGCCATTGGGACTGATGGCGAGGGTATGAACTGCATCGTTATGTCCTGTGATGGTGCGAATTACTTTCCCAGTTTTCAGATTCCAGATTTTGATAGTGTTATCGTCACTACCACTAACTAAGGTTTTCCCATCTGGGCTAAAAACTACAGCATTCACTTTTCGGGAGTGTCCGTTCAAGGTGGAAATATCTTCACCTGTAGCTAACTGCCAAATTTTAATGGTGCGATCGCTACCACAACTAGCTATGATCTGACCATTAGGACTAACAGCAAGAGAAACAAACGCGTTTTCGTCGCCGGGAAGAGTGTTAGCCAGAGAAATGGTTCTCAAAGTTGTTTTGTGGGGATGTGCTAAAACCACTTCACCAGAGTTATTGTGAATTAATCTGGCGGATAAACTGCTGTAAATCCGTCGATATTGGCTAAACCAAGATTCGCTAAAACCAAATAGCAAGACTAACGCACTAAGCAAAACTACGCTTCTGAGTAGGGAGTATTTTCTGGGTGACTTAGATAAATATGTTGTCTGAGGTACAGGGATTTTTCCAGAAGTCTGACCGGCGGCTGGTAAAGCAAGCGGTTGTTTGGGAGTGATATCTTTAATAACTTCATCAGCCGATGTGTAGCGGTGCTTGAGGTCTTTTTGCAACAGCTTGTCCAGCACAAAATCCAATTCAGGCGTTAAGGGACTGCGTAAATATTGCCGCCAATTGGACACCCAACTATAACCGTGTTCCATCCACAATTGGAATGGCGAAACGCTAGTTATGAGGTGAAAGCAGGTAGCACCCAAAGCAAACAAATCACTAGCAGCATAAGCCTTACCATCCCGAATTTGTTCTAGTGGTGAGTAACCATGTGAACCAATGGATGTGCCAAAATTCTGTACCTTGGCGGTTAATTGTTTAGATGAACCAAAGTCAATGAGATTTAATCGCCCATCAGTGCGACACCGGATAATATTTTCTGGTTTGATATCTCGATGAATTACACCGCGATCGTGGATAAACTTAAGAACAGGCAGTAAATCTAGCAAAATTGCCTGAATTTCTCCTGGTCGATAATTCTTACGCTGCTGCAACTCCTTGAGGAGATTCTGCCCATTAATAAACTGTTGCACCAAATACAGACAGTTGTCTTGCTCAAAATAAGCCATCAAGGTGGGAATTTGGGGGTGTTCGCCGAGTTCTTGTAAGCGCTTGGCTTCCTCAGCAAATAACTCCACCGCTTTTTTTTGTGACCAAGTACCTTGAAACTTTGGTGCTAGTTGCTTAATAACACAAGGTTCATTTAATTTATCTTTATCTTCTGATAGATAAGTTCTGCCAAATCCCCCCTCATCAGAAAGTACTCGCACAACACGAAAACGATTCCTCAAAAGCGGTACTAAGGTAGTACCACAACTTTGACACGACTTTTTTCCATCAGCATTTAATGGATTTAGGCAATCTGGATTTAAGCAGCAGATCATGTTCTGACAGGCGCGGCTGCATGAAAATGTATATGAACTTTGTCCCGAAATCCCCTTGGTGAAGAGTAGCTCTCACATACGTTTGGTAGACGACGCTGGCTGAGGAATTTGGGGCGTTTTTATATCGTAAATCCTGGTAAATGCTGAACAGTCTTGCTCGTTACAGCAAAACTTGGAGAGCTTGATAATTTATTATTCTCCAGATTATAGAATATTCCGAATTGAATTGGGGATTGGGGACTGGGGATTGGGGACTGGGGACTGGGGATTGGGGAAGAAGGGATGACTAATGACTATTTACTTCTGTTAAATCAGCAGGTGTCATGTGGGAATGAACTACTTGACCGTCTTTAAACCATACAATGCGTTTGGTTTGACGAGCAACTTCTGGTTCGTGTGTGACCATAACTACAGTAATTCCACCGCTATTTAATTCGGTAAAAATATCTAATACCTCTTGGGTGGTGCGCGAATCAAGTGCGCCTGTTGGTTCATCTGCTAAGAGGACGACAGGACGATTGACAATGGCACGGGCGATCGCTACTCTTTGTTGTTGTCCACCAGATAATTGAGTAGGTTTGTTGTTGAGGCGTTTTTCTAAGCCTACACGAATTAAAGCTTCCGTCGCGCGATCGCGTCTTTCGTTGGGGTTGACATCGGCATACACCATCGGTAGCATAACGTTTTCTAAAGCCGATAGTTGGGGTAACAAATGGAATTGCTGAAACACAAACCCCAGTTTCCTGTTGCGGATATGCGCCAAATCTTTATCATTCATTTGCGCCACATCCAGACCATCTAAATAATAATGTCCTTCTGTGGGACGATCCAAACAGCCAATAATATTCATCGCTGTGGATTTACCAGAACCCGAAGGCCCCATAATGGAACAATATTCACCCTCATTAATTACCAAATTCACATCATTGAGGGCTTTAACTTCAGTTTCCCCAATACCATAAACTTTAAAAATATTTTCTAGGCGAATAATTGCTGACTGTGGTGCAGGATTAGGAACGAGGGAATCGGTAAGAGAAATTGTGTTTGACATGGGTAAATGGGTAATTGGTAATTGGTCAATTAACTCTTGCTGTTGGGAATAGGTAGTTATATCTGTAATACCAATTCTCTATAAAGTTGCACCCAATAAATGATGTAGAGACGTTGCATGCAACGTCTCTACAGTCCAGAATAAAGCACATCTTCATTAAGAAACGGTGTCAGACTTTTATGTTAGCAATTATACTTTTCAAATAACTCCACAAATTCCTGCCCAATCCCCAGTGCAAGGCAAAAGTCACAAGAAAAAATCTTTTACCTTTTTACTTTTTACTTTTTACTTTTTCCTCCCCAATCCCCAGCGTAACGTGTTTTCAGTTACAGTTATGCCCGATGCAATTAAGCCACAATGTTGATTAATCAATAGAAGTGCAGCCCTACCTATAAACGATGCTGCTGTCACATGAAACCTCGAATTATTGTTTGTGGCTTAGGACGAACTGGATATAAAATCTTCCGTTTGCTGAGACAGCAGGGTGCGTTTGTAGTAGGTATTCATCACAAACCCATCCCTGGCGAAGCTGGGGGAGATGTAATTATTGGCAATTTACAAACGGCTGCTACCTTAGCAGCAGCAGGGATTCATCAAGCACAAACTTTGGTGATTGCTAGCTCGGATGATGCTGTAAATTTGTCGATTATGATGCAGGCAAGGGTGCTAAATCCGCATATTCGGATTATTAACCGCTTTTACAATATTAATTTAGGCGATCGCCTAGATCAAACTCTGCCAGAACACCTGAGTATGAGTGTGATTGGATTAGCCGCACCATTATTTACTTTTGCCGCTTTAGGAAATCAAGCAATCGGGCAGATCAAGTTATATGAGCAAACTTGGCCTGTCCAAGAAGAGTATATTGATGAAAATCATCCTTGGCTTGGTCGTAAGTTAAGTGACCTGTGGGAGTGTCCGACACGGATGCCGATTTATTACTTACCTGTGGAAGGGGAGATGAGTTTGGTATCGGCGGTGCTGTCTGGACAACACTTAAGAATAGGCGATCGCTTAATCGTGGGTATTCAGCCCCGTATCCGTTCTAACAGACGATCCTTAATCAAAAAATGCCTGAAAGTTCTCACTAGTTTACGGCAATTTCAGCAACATGGACAATCGATAATTGTGGGGGCGATCGTTTTACTGGCGATCGTTATAATTGCCACCCTCACCTATATGTCTACTGAATTGAGCTTATCTATGGTTGATGCGCTCTATTTTTCTGTAGGTATGATTACTGGTGCTGGTGGCAATGACAAGGTAGCGGAAAATGCTCCCAACAGTATCAAATTATTCACTGTGGTTATGATGCTGGTTGGCGCTGTGGTGATTGGTATTTGGTATGCCATGATCACAGATTTTATTCTGGGTACACGCTTCAAGCAATTTTGGGATGCAGCCCGGATTCCCCTGCGCCATCACTATATTGTCTGTGGTTTAAGCGGTGTTGGTAGTAAAATTGTTCAGCAACTTCATACCAGTGGTTATGAAGTGGTAGTGATTGAAACTGACTCCAACAATAAATACGTCAATTCTGTACGTGGGTTAGGTATTCCCGTAATTCAAGGCGATGCCAGTTTCCGTACCACCCTCAAAACCAGCAATATAGATTCTGCGGCTGCCGTGCTAGCCGTAACCAATAATGATGCTACGAACCTAGAGATTGCCCTAAAAGCTAAAGGTTTAGCCCCTAAGATTCCTGTAATTGTCCACTATGCCGACCCTGATTTTGCAGGTATAGCACAACAAGTATTTGACTTTGAAGCGGTATTAAGTTCAGCAGAATTGGCAGCACCAGCCTTTGCGGCGGCGGCTTTGGGCGGACGTATCCTTGGTAACGGCATCACCGCAGATAAACTTTGGGTAGCATTTGCCACTTTAATTACGCCGTCACATCCTTTTTGTGGTCATGTGGTCAAAGATATAGCCATGTCGGCTGACTTTGTGCCTTTATATGTAGAAGCTAATGGTCAAAGGGTTCACGGCTGGAACTTATTAGCAACATACCTGAGGGAAGGTGATGTTTTGTATTTAACCATGCCAGCAAATCAGCTATATAAATTGTGGCGTGACGAACGGGCGTGTAATGCCTAGTTTAAGGGATTGGGGAACAATATGCTTCGGATAGGCAGGGGAGGAAAGGAGTTTATTTTCATAATTTTTCTCTTCCCCTGCTTCTCTTCTCCCCTGACTTCCCCTGCCTGCCTTAACCAAGAAATCCCTTAACCGAAACGTATTGGATTAGGGAAGGTGGGACACTTTTCATTCTTCCAGTACTCAGTCCCTAATCCCCAGTCCCTAATCCCTAAACTTATCGCACTTCCACAACTGCAATCACTTTTTCATCGCGGTTGAGTTGGAGGATGCTTTCACCTTTACCATCTCTGGGCAATATCGGTACTGTGTCTGTGGATATCCGCACTACTCGCTCTCTATTGGTAAGTAATGCCACTTCACTAGAGGTATTTGCCCCTACCATAGCCGCGAGATTATCGGTTTTATTGACAAATTTCATGGATTGTGTACCTAAGTCACCTCGATTTGCTGACTTGATCTGATTAACTGGCAAGCGTTTCGCGTATCCTTCTTCAGTGACTAATAATAAATACTCTGCTTGTGCTGCATTCACGCAACCAACCATACACTGATTTCTCAGCAGCCGGAATGCTTGTAAACCCATCGCCGTCCTACCCATAATTGGTAGTTGTTCATCATTGGCGGAGAATCTCAACAATCGTCCCCCAGAACTAGCCAAAATTAGGTGCTGTCCTGGTTTACTGAACTGAGTTAAGAGCAATTCATCATCATCTTTGAGTTTTAAAATCGTTACACCACGACGAGTCAAGTTAGTTAATTCTTCCAACGATAGGCGTTTAATTCTTCCCTGCTTAGTTAAGAGAATTAATTGTTGCGCCGCCAAATTTTCTGGTAGTAAAAGGCGGCTGACTACAGGTTCTTGATTACCTTGGGCTGTGGTAGTTAGCATGGTAATCAATGGTGTTCCCCTTGGTGAACGTCCAGTAGTTAGGGGAATATCTCCCACTTTCACTGGGTAGAGTTTACCGCCGTTGGTGAGTACTAATAATTCTTTGTGGGTGTCGGTGATGTTGGTTTGGATAAGGAAGTCATGCTCTAGCAGACCATTTTCCACCTTAGATTTTTTCCCTGGCTGAATCCGGCGTAGGTATCCGCGATGGGTAATCTCTAAAATCGCTTCTTCCGCAGGTTCTAAAGGTGAAAGATTTTCTGTATCTTCATCTGTTTTGGCAGAACCATTGTGTTTATCAGCCTTTTTATTTTTGGGTAGTTCCTCCAAACTTTTAGCGCCTAACTTTGTGCGTCGAGGATCGCCGTATTTTCGTTTGAGCGATCGCAAATCTTTTTTCAGCGCCTTGAGTAATTCTTTGCGATCGCTTAATAACCGATCCAACAAAGTTATCTGTTCGCTCAGTTCACCAAACTCACGCTGTAAGTTCTGCTGTTCTAAACTGGTAAGGCGACGCAATGGCATAGATAAAATTGCATCTGCTTGGTCTTCACTCAAATCTAGTCGGCTACATAGAGTAACTTTTGCTGTACTTCCATCAGGTGCTTGGCGCAAAATTTCGATGACCTCATCTAAGTTCGATAAAGCTTTGAGCAAACCTTCAACGGTGTTTAATCTGCTGGCTGCTTTACCCAACTCATAACTGTAGCGACGATTGAGGGTTTGTTCTCGAAAATTCAAAAACTCCTGTAACAATTGCCGCAAACTTAACTGGCGGGGTTGTCCCTCAACAATGGCTAAAAGAATTGCCCCGAAGTTAGTCTGCAAAGCTGTTTGATGATACAAATGTTGGAGAACTTCTTGGGGATTGGTATCCCGTTTAAGTTCAATCACCACCCGCATCCCTTCGCGATCGCTTTCATCCCGCAGATCAGAAATTCCTTGCAGTCGGCCTTGATTGACTAATTCCGCGACTTTCTCAATCCAGCCAGCCTTGTTCACCTGATAAGGCAATTCAGTTACGATAATTGCCATCCGGCGTTTACTTCCTCTACCGCCAGGAATTTCTTCGACGGTAGCCACACCCCGCAGGACAATACCACCTTTACCTGTGATATAGGCTTCCCGAATCCCAGTCTCACCAACTATTTCCCCACCAGTGGGAAAGTCTGGCCCCGGTATTAACTCTAATAATTTTTCATCAGCTAAATCTGGTTGGTCAATGAGGGCAATCAAACCATCAACTATTTCCCCTAAATTATGAGGGGGAATATTTGTCGCCATCCCCACCGCAATTCCTGAACAACCATTCAGCAATAAAAACGGCAACTGAGCAGGTAATACTGTCGGCTCTTGTTGGGAGTTATCAAAGTTACCCACAAATTCCACAGTTTCTTCGCCAATTTCTGTCAGCATTCCCTCATGACTAATGGGAGCTAGGCGCGTTTCTGTGTAACGCATCGCCGCCGGGGGGTCATTATCAACGCTGCCAAAATTACCATGTCCACCCAGTAAAGGGTAACGGCTGGAAAAATCCTGCACCAGCCTCACCAAAGCATCATAAACAGCTTGATCGCCATGAGGGTGGTATTTACCCAGCACATCCCCCACCACACGGGCGCATTTCCGGTATGGTCTATCGGGGGTCAAACCAAGTTCGTGCATGGCATATAAAATCCGCCTATGAACTGGCTTTAAGCCATCACGAACATCTGGTAATGCTCGGCCAACAATCACACTCATGGCATATTCGAGATAAGACCGTTGCATCTCTGTGTGCAGGGCTGTTGTGATTACCTGTCCCGTGGAGAGAAGGTTTAACTGTTTTGCCATGAGTTTTTTCCCTGAGATTGAATTACATAAAAGTCGCTTGCACTAAACACGGCAGCAAACACAGCATAACGGATGAAATGGGATTCATAACACAATATTGGTGTTCACCGGATAAAAAGCCGTAGTATTATCCTTGATGACAGCAAAGCATATTGATACTAAAAAGAAGCTAGACAACTGTGTTTATTCAGATTGTCATCCTATTACCTCTATAAATAAAATTCTCATGAAAACTGTTTTGATTGTCGAAGACGATCTAATTAATGCTCGTGTATTTTCCAAAATTTTGACCAAGCGCGGTGGCTTAGGTGTGAAACATACTGAAAATGTAGATGAGGTGATGAAAATTGCTCAGTTAGGAGAGGCAGACCTAATTCTAATGGATGTTTCTCTATCTAGAAGCGTTTATCAAGGTAAATCTGTGGATGGGATCAAGATTACACAAATGTTAAAGTCTGACCCCCAAACAGCCAACTTACCAGTAATTCTCGTCACAGCACACGCTATGGAAGGCGATCGCGAGAACTTTCTCCGGCTGAGTGGTGCTGATGGCTACATCTCTAAGCCCGTTGTAGACCACCAGCAATTCGTTGACCAAATCATAGCTCTTCTCCCCAGTGACAACCACTGAACGCTTTATAAATTTTTTCAGGAACCATCACTCAAAAAAAGATTGGGTGATGGTTCCCAATTTTATAGTATAAACGTACTACGAGTATGAGTAATAAGCAAGTGGTTAGGGGAAATAGGGGTTTAGGGGTGTAAGGGTGTAAGGGTGTAGGGGTTTAGGGGTTGAAGAGAAATCAATCTCTTCTGCCTGGCTTTATGTCTCCGGGTACTGGTCTCTGCCTTTCTTGATAACTATTGGCAAAACTCAGTATATTCAGCGAGTGAATCAAGTTATAAGTTATTGGTCTCACCAATTTCCTACACCCCTACACCCCTACACCCTCATACCCCTACACCCCTAATTTCACTGTCTAGGAGTAGGCGCGCTTTCTCGCTGTCCTAAAGCTGCTTGGATGCGAGGTAATTCCAAGAATTGTTTTGTATCAGACAATAAGCGATCGCCCCACAAATTTTCTTTGAGAAAATCTATGTTGGCATAGCGCGGATCAATCCGGAGTGCGGCTTCTCCTAAAGATATACCCTGTTGGCGATCGCCTTTGGTGTACAGCGCCACTGCTAGAGCTAGCAATGGTTCTGCGGCTTGTTTATCAATGGCAACAGCAGATTGCCATCGCTTAATGGCTTCGTCCACGTTACCTTGTTCGTAGCTGATTAAGCCAATATTGTTAATTGCTGGCCAGAATTTTTTGTCTTGAGCTACAGCTTTATTGTATTGAGCGATCGCATCTGGCAATCGTCCTATCATGTAATAGGCGTTTCCTAAATCAAACAATCCATCTGCTTCGTTGGGTTTCAATGCCAAACCAGCTTGGTAATGTTCAATAGCTACTTGATATTTTTTTTGTTGAAAATTAGCCGAGCCTAAAGCAAACAAGACATCAGCATTCTTGGGATTGATTGTTTTTGATCTATTGAGAGATGCGATCGCTCCATCAAAATTTTTAGTTTGCAACTGCAAACCACCCAAGAGAAACCACACTTTATCATTCCCAGGAGCTAACTGGCTAGCCAGTCTTGCTCTTGCTAAAGCCAACTCATACTGTTGGAACTGCCCCAGTTGAGCCGCTTCTTGGGCTAAACTCAACCCTTGCTTTTCCAACTTTGCTGGATCTAGTTGCAATGTATGAGGTATCAACGCCTGTGCATGAGCTGCTTGGGGCATACTCCACAAACCACAGACAACCAGAAGAGAAATCAAACTAACGTGTTTAGGCACACTACCGCCCTCTTGAGCCATAAATCAAATAATCTTTCAGCTAGCTTAAACGATCTCCGCCTAAGGCGGCAGGTAAATGTTACAGTCGTTTGCGCGAACAAGGGGAATGTTGGGGATTGGGGATTGGGGACTGGGGACTGGGGACTGAAATGTTATGGAAGTAGGGTGGGCATTGCTTACAGATAGTTACGTTTGTTCAATCATCCATCAAATCGCATTCCTATATCCGCTTTGAAACTATGTTAGGCATTAGATAATTATCAATATCAAAACAACGCCAAGTGCTTACATAAAAGCTACACAATTTTACTCATCCGCCTCATAATTTGGGTCAATCTCATCACCCCAAATTACGGATAATTCATATTTATTAATAAATAATGGCAGAACTTATCACCTGTTTAATTCCCGGTTTCTCAGGCAATTATCAACTTATGTAGTGCAGAAAAATGATTTATTTTAACTCTAGCAGTAGATAAAAAATCAACAATGATTGTGACTATAGTCATAGATAAATGAGCAAATACTAATGACTTTTGTCACTTATGAAATCTAGTCTGCCTGGCTGATAATTGCTGATATAGGTTGGCAAATTCCCAACGCCTGAACCTAAACAAACAGCAACATCAGCACAAACAAGAAGAAAATATTATGTTGAAAAAAAATCGTGCCACTATATTTTTAGCTGCTGTCGTCATGTTTGCTCCTATGCTTTTGGCTACTCCTGCCAATGCTGGAAGCAGATATAACAATAGAGAAGTAAACCAAAGAAGAGCAGTTTACCAAAGACCAGTTTACCAGCGAGTAGTCAGACTCCGTAATGGTGCTTATAGGCTTCCTAATGGGCAAGTTATTCCTGGTAACAGACTAGTCAGACTGCGTAATCAAGGTTATTGGAGACTACCTAATGGTGATATCGTTCTTCCTAGTCAGGAAATTGTTCCTGTTAGAAGCATTGTCAGGCTAAGAGATGGTAGCGTTAGGTTACCTAATGGAGTCCTAGTAAGACTGTAGTCTTGAATTTTATTTAAAGTCTAGAAACCTACAGAACTAGTATTGATTTACTAGTTCTGTATTAAATTTTTTAACAACGGAGTGCAAATGACAACTGAGACAACCCACCCCGTAGATTCATCAATATTGCTGCCACAGACCAAGAAAAAAGCCAAAATCAATTGGCTTTCTTGGCTGATTGTCTTAGGGATTGTCGGTGGTATCGGCTACGCAATTTATTACCAATTAACAGTAGTTCCTCGTCAGCAAGCTAGAAGCAGGGTACTGACACAAGCTGTAGAAAGGCAGACTCTACCAATTACAGTTTCCGCAAATGGAACCGTCAAACCTGAACGGTCAGTCAATCTTAGCCCGAAGAATTCTGGCATACTCAAACAATTGCTAGTCAAGGAAGGGGATGTTGTTAAACAAGGGCAAGTTTTAGCCTACATGGATGATTCCAACTTACGAGGACAACTCGTCTCAGCGCAGGGACAATTAGCACAAGCTGAGGCAAACTTACAAAAGGTACAAGCAGGGAATCGTCCTCAAGATATCGGTCAATCCCAGGCTCAGTTAGATGAAGCCTTGGCGAACTTACGTAAGCTAGAGACAGGTAATCGACCACAGGATATTGCTCAAGCCCAAGCACGCTTAAAAAGCGCACAAGCCAGCTTAACTCAAGCAGAAGACGATTTACGCCGTAATCAGCAACTTTATAATGACGGGGCGATCGCTCTACAAGTCGTCAATCAAAAACGTACAGAACGCGATAGCGCTCAAGCCCAAGTTAATGAAGCCCAGCAAGCATTGGCTTTACAACAAGCCGGCTCACGCCAAGAAGACATCGAGCAAGCAAGGGCTACAGTCCGACAAAGACAAGAAGCCTTGGCGCTGCTAAAAGCGGGGAACCGCCGAGAAGATATTGATGCAGCCAGAGCGCAGGTAACATCTGCCCGTGGTTCCCTACAAAATACCCAAGCGCAAATCAATGACACCGTACTGCGTGCGCCATTTGACGGTATTGTGACCCAAAAATACGCTGATCCAGGTGCTTTCGTCACACCCACAACCTCAGGAAGTGCTGTTTCTTCCGCCACCTCTTCTTCAATTTTGGCGTTAGCTTCACGTAACGAAGTTGTAGCCAATTTATCTGAATCGAATATTGCCAAAATCCGGTTAGGTCAAAAAGTGACGATTACCGCAGATGCCTATCCAGGTAGAACCTTTGAAGGTAAAGTTAGTCAGATTGCTGCTCAAGCCACAGTAGAGCAGAATGTCACCAGTTTTCAAGTCAAAGTGTCATTGAGTGATTCTCAAAGATTATTGCGATCGGGGATGAATGTGTCAGCAGAATTCCAAGCTGGTCAATTAGATAATGCTTTAGTGGTACCCACAGCCGCAGTTGTGCGCCGGGAAAATGCCACAGGTGTTTTTGTCTCAGGAGCAAATAACCGACCAGTGTTTACTCCGATTAAAACTGGAGCGACTGTTAATAGTTTTACTGAAGTCCAATCTGGCTTGAAAGGTAACGAAAGAGTCCTGCTCAGTTTCCCTCCAGGAATGCGACCCCAATCAACACCAAGAGGAGGAGTTTTTCCAGGGGTAGGCGGCGGCGGTGGTGGTCGTTCTTCCGGTGGTCGTTCGCGTAACGCTGCACCTTAAGGTGAGAGAGAATTTGTACACAAAGTCCGTAAATTATTCCTTCCCCAGTCCCCAATCCCCAATCCCCATTTATGTTTAAGGGTTTTTATAAAAAAAATAATACTCGTACCGTCCCATTTCTAGAAATATTATTAATGGCGGCTGAAACCCTGTGGAGTAATAAATTACGCACAGGGTTAACTATGTTGGGTGTAATCATTGGTATTGCTTCAGTTATTGCTATCACTTCCGTGGGTCAGGGGGTGCAGAAGAGTGTAGAACAACAAATTCAAGCCTTAGGGACAGATGTTATACAAATTTTGGCGGGTGCGCCTAGAAGTGGCAATGTCCGACAGGGTTTAGGTTCTACTAGTACATTAACTTGGGAAGATGCAAAAGCGATCGCCCAACAAGCGCCCTCAGCTGAGATTGTTTCTGCTTACCTCCAGCGCAACGCCCAAGTTGTTTATGGCGGGGAGAACACTTCTACCACAATTTACGGCACAGATTTAAACTACCCAGAAGCGAGAAATACTCACCCCCAAGAAGGAAGATATTTTACTCAACAAGAATTAGATTCCTCCGCCCAAGTTGCAGTGATTGGGCCAACAGTCCAGAGGACACTGTTTGGCCAGGGTGGTACACCCATAGGTGAGAAAATCCGCATTCAAGGAGAGGCTTATGATGTGATTGGAATTACGGAACCAAAGGGTTCTCAAGGCCCGATGGATAGAGATGACCAGATATTTATTCCTCTGACAAGTATGTCAAAGCGGTTGGTGGGAAATAATGCCCTGACTGGCGTTTCGGTAAGTGGAATTTTAGTTAAATCTAGTAATCAGGAACAGTTAGAGGCAGCACAATTTCAAGTTACAAATATTTTACGTTTGCGCCATAATATCTATCCGCCACAAGTCGATGATTTCCGCCTGACTAATCAAGCCGACATTGTGAGTACCTTCACAAATGTGGTGGGTTTATTTACGATTATGGTAGTGGCGATCGCTGGTATTTCCCTAGTTGTTGGTGGTATAGGTATTGCCAATATTATGCTAGTCTCCGTTGTGGAACGAACACGGGAAATTGGCATTCGTAAAGCCGTAGGAGCAACAAATTCAGCCATTCTCAATCAGTTTTTAGCCGAGGCGATCGTCATTTCTATTGTTGGCGGTGGTATAGGTATAGGCGGGGGAATTTTAATTGCTTTTGCCTCCGCTACTATATTCAAATTTCCCTTTGTAATATCTATGATTTCCATTATTGTTGGCTTTGGACTCTCACTCACCGTTGGCTTAATTGCCGGAGTAATTCCCGCTAGAAATGCCTCCAAGCTAGACCCCATTACCGCCTTACGCAGTGATTAACAATTAATTCCTGAGTGTTACTAATATGACAACAATGATTTGGATGGAATCTATTACTAAAACCTACCAATTAGGAGAAGTCCGCGTTCCTATACTTAAAGGTATTCAACTGGGTATTGAAGAAGGAGAATATGTTTCTATTATGGGTGCGTCAGGTTCTGGTAAATCTACACTCATGAATATTATGGGATGTTTGGATCGTCCTAGTGCCGGACACTATATTTTTGAAGGTAGAAATCTAACCACTTATAACGATGATGAATTAGCTTATATACGCAATCAACGCATAGGTTTCGTATTTCAACAGTTTAATTTACTATCACGGGCAACAGCTTTAGAAAATGTAATGCTACCGATGGTTTATGCTAACTTACCTAAACGCAAACGTCGTGAAAGAGCATTAGAAGCATTAAAAAAAGTAGGATTGGGAGAACGGATTCTCAATCGTCCCAGTCAACTTTCTGGGGGACAACAACAACGAGTAGCTATTGCTCGCGCTTTGGTAAATCGACCAGCTTTAGTTTTAGCTGATGAGCCGACAGGAGCTTTAGACACCGAAACATCCTATGAAGTGATGAATTTATTGACAGAATTAAATCAGCAAGGAATTACGATTGTTATTGTTACCCATGAACCGGATATTGCAGCTCAAACAAAAAGAGTAATTCGAGTTCAAGATGGTTTAATCGTATCAGCCTAATGAATAGAACTTACGCAATTGTCATAGTCAAACTAATGGCGTGTCTAGAATAAAACTAATTTTTAATGCAACATTTTAGTCTTGCCACGCCAGTAGGGGTAGCAGGTAGAGATATTGTGCCATTTGGACTGTTTTATGACCTGAGTTCACCCATTTAGGTGAAGGCATATATATTTACTCAGGAATAATATTAGGTTAGAGGGAGGAACGATATCACGTATTTTACGTCCAAATACTGAATTTAAACAAATATTTACTTTATTATAGCTCTAAAGCATTTTATCTCTGACCACTCCCCGAACCAAGGTTAATAGGCCGCTACTTATGACTGCGTACATAGAAGTTCCGATGATTGGTAAAGTTAAATACCCGGCGCGCTGGCTGGTGGGACTAGCAGCTGTTGGTGTTTTAGTAGTTGGCTCGGCCACAACCTACAAGATAGTTCAACAGGGAAATAGTAAGCAAGATGTAACGCAATTAACGGTTCCGGTAGAAGCTAAGAATGTCACTATCAGAATTACCGCCAGTGGTAAAGTTGTGCCGGTGCAGAGTGTGAATCTTAGCCCAAAAAACCCTGGCGTTCTGGCGCAGTTATATGTAGAACAAGGCGATCGCGTGGAGCAAGGACAGATCATTGCCAGGATGGATGTGGGTGAGATCGAAGCTCAAATTGCTCAATATCGCGCCAATTTAGCCCAAGCTCAAGCCCAGTTGGATGAAGCTAGGGCGGGGAATCGTCCTCAAGAAATTGCTCAGTCTAAAGCGCGTCTAGCCCAAGCTCAAGCTCAATTAGCTGAGTCGGTGGCGGGGAATCGTCCCCAAGAAGTTGCTAAAGCCCAATCTCAAGTTGATGCAGCCCAGGCCAGGGTAAATTACACATCGGAACAGGTAAAACGTTATCAATATCTCTTTAACCAAGGGGCAGAGAGAAAACAATTATTTGATCAAGCCGTCAGTGAAGACAAAAGTGCTAGAGCTAATTTAGCGGAAGCACAAAAGCAATTATCCTTATTGCAAAGTGGCACTCGGAGTGAGGTGATATCTGCAAAGGAAGCTGCTGTAACCGAAGCACGGGCAGCATTAGTACTCTCACAAGAAGGTAGCCGCCCCGAAGAAATTGCCCAACGTCAAGCAGCTGTGAAAGCAGCCCAAGCACAGCTAGCAGCCGCCCAAGTGAGATTAGCAGATACGATTATTCGCGCGCCCTTCTCTGGCATAGTGACTCAGAAGTACTCCAACGTGGGTGCTTTCGTCACTCCTACAACCTCCGCTTCCACCAGTGCTTCTGCAACTTCTAGTTCCATTGTGGCGTTAGCAAGGGGTGTAGAAATCTTGGCGCAAGTCCCAGAAGCTGACATTGGCCGCATTAAACAAGGGCAACAAGTAGAAATTGTGGCAGATGCCTATCCTGATGAAGTTTTTCAAGGACGTGTACGTTTAATTGCCCCGGAGGCGGTTATAGAACAGGGTGTGACATCCTTTCAAGTGCGAGTAGCCATCGATACGGGAGTGGATAAACTACGGTCTGGCTTAAATGTAGATTTAACTTTCTTGGGCGATCGCGTCGATAATGCTCTGGTATTACCGACAGTTTCCATTGTCACGGAAAATGGCAAAACAGGTGTTCTCGTACCAGATGCCCAAAATAAACCCCAGTTTCGAGAAGTGACCATTGGTGCACAAATCCAAGACCAAACTCAAGTTTTATCGGGATTGAAAACAGGCGATCGCGTGTTTGTTGACTTACCCCAAGACTACAGAATCCAACAGGCCAAAGAAAAAGCAAATCGATGAATTTCTTAGAAAGTATGCAAATGGCAGGGAAAACCCTGCTGTCAAATAAGCTGCGTAGCGCCCTGACGATGTTGGGCATTGTTATTGGTAACGCCTCAGTCATTGCCATGATTGGGATTGGGGAAGGGGGACAGAGGTTTGTTCAGCAACAGTTAGAGTCACTAGGCCCAAATGTGCTGTTTATCATTCCAGGGAACCAAGCTACTCAACGGATCTCTAACGAATTACCCAAAACTCTCGTATTAGCAGACGCAGAAGCGATCGCCACCCAAGTACCAACCATCGCCGCCGTGACGGTAGAGTTAAATAGTCGGCAAGTAGTCACCTACAGTAACAGAAATACCAACGTTAATATTATTGGTACAAATCCCAACTTCTTAAGAGTGCGGGATTTTAATGTTGATAGAGGGCGATTTTTTACCGATATAGATATGAAACGCAGCAATCAAGTTGCGGTACTCGGTGCAAAATTAGCTGGAAGACTTTTTGGAAATACCAACCCAGTGGGGCAGCAATTACGTATCAAAAATGCTAGCTTTCAAGTCATTGGTGTATTGGAAGCCAAAGGCTCAAATCTTGGTGTCGATTATGATGATGCGGCAATGGTGCCAATCATTACCACAGCTAACCGGATTGTGGGACGCACCTCTCCCTATGGATTAGAGGTAACCTTTATTGTCGCCTCCGCGAAAAATGCCGAGAGTGTAGACGCAGCCGTATTCCAAATTACTAACTTACTGCGACAACGCCACAAAATCACCGGCGAAGATGACTTCACCATCCGTACCCAAAAAGATGCCTTGCAGACAGTCGGACAAATCTCCAGTGCATTGACAATTATGTTAGCGGCGATCGCTGGTATATCATTGTTTGTTGGTGGCATCGGCATCATGAATATTATGCTTGTTTCCGTCACCGAACGCACCCAAGAAATTGGACTCCGCAAAGCCATTGGCGCGACGGAACAAGATATTTTATTGCAATTTATTATTGAATCTGTGATTGTGTCTGCCATTGGTGGCTTAGTGGGGACTGGTGTTGGTGTTGGTGGCATCATGTTAGTGGCAGCCCTGACACCCCTAGAAGCCGCCATTTCTCCCGTAGCCATTGCCACAGCCGTGGGTATTTCTGGGGCGATCGGTTTATTTTTTGGCGTGGTTCCTGCCCGCCGTGCAGCTAAACTTGATCCTATTGTGGCCTTAAGAAGTGCTTAGTATTGGATCAGTTCATCTACAGTTTTCGCCAATAAAAAATGCCTGCATATGCAGACATTTATGAGGCTTTCTGTCACTGTAATCGGCTACAATCATGTTTGAATCATGATGCTTTTATTTTTGCTGATCCAAAATCATAAATCAATCCCATAAAATCATAATTTTAGACATAAGTCACTGATTTATATCTTGAATTTTTCCCTTTTATTAACATACTATAAAAATAGTATTTGATTTCTGAAATATACGTAGAAACATACGTAGGGTGGGCAATGCCCACCACAACCATAATACGGTGGGCAATGCCCACCCTACAAATAATCAACTCGTATTCCTATATTAGAGGTGAAATCTGGACATTTCTTATGAAAGGGATATTTAGATATTTTTCCATAAATTTCACATTATATACTGTTTTTAAATAATAAATAATGCTCATGTTTTCTAGTTTTTAGTTAGACAAAAATGGGGTATTTACGTCTGCAAAGTTTTATATTTCACCCCTAATTTTAAATTATAAAAGTAGAGGTGGTCAGGTTAATAGCCCCAGAAACTTCCCAGTTCTGGGGTTTTACTTTGTTCACAAATACGAGTACTATCCTACCAATTGAAAAACTAATAATCTCTGTGGGTGTCGGTAATAGATAAAACAATTACCAATTACCAATCTCTATTCGTAATTTCAAAAATCACATCAGTCTGTCGTGTATCGCCGGGGTGTATAAACCGAGATACTACCATCACTACGCTGAATAGACCGGGTTTGCGTAGAACCAACCAGAATCACGGTTCGCATATCGGCGCTATCTGCTGCTAATTGGTCAAGAGTGATTACTTTGACAGTTTGTCCTGGTCTGCCAATATTCCGCGCCAATACTATGGGGGTAGAAGGTTTTCTATATTGCAATAATATATTTTTGGCTGCTGTTAATTGCCAAGTGCGTTCTTTAGAAACAGGATTGTAAAAGGCTATAACGAAATCAGCCTGGGCTGCGGCGGCGATGCGTTGTTCAATGATTGACCAAGGTTTTAAGATGTCGGATAGGGAAATAGCACAAAAATCATGCCCCAAGGGTGCGCCAATGGTGGCGGCGGCGGCCTGCATGGCGGAAATCCCTGGCGCAACGTGAATATCAATGCTTTCCCATTCTGGTTTCAAGTGATAATCCAAAACTTCAAACACAGCCGCCGCCATTGCATAGATACCAGGGTCGCCAGAAGAAACTACAGCCACATATCGCCCAGTGGCGGCTAAATCAAGCGCCATTGTTGCACGGGCAATTTCTTCGCGGTTGTCTGATTCATGACGTTGCTTACCATCAGCCAGAGAACCAACTAAATCTAGATAGGTTTTGTAACCAACTAAGTCTGTTGCTGACTTGAGTATGTCCTTGACTTCAGGTGACATCCATTGTGAACCACCAGGGCCAGTCCCAATAATGGCTAACCGCCCCCGTGGTTGACCGATGGTATCGGGGTCGATGGGTTGGGGGGAAATGGCGATCGCAATATGAGAAGATGAAGCAACTAGTTGACCAGATTTATCTGTGGCGGTTAGTGCAGTGGCTTCAGCGAGGTTATAACCTTCTGTGTGTAAGGTTTCTATTTGACTTGAAGAGAAAAATCGGGTCGGGACACCATAGGTATTGGCTACAGCGTCAATTACTGGATTTGCGGCGATGGTGATGGGTGCAAATACTGCGGCGACAGATGGAGGTGCAAGTTCCGCGTCAGCAAGTAACTGCTGTATGGATTCTATAGTAACAGAGGGGTGGGTGATGGCGATCGCTATAGTTTTGGGATGATACACCAAACAATTAGCTGAGGGAGTCACCAGGCGTTCAGTTACCAGAATAGTTAAATCACCCTTAGGGTCGATAGGTAATTGACTATTACTTAACCAAGGTGCCGTTCCTTCTAATCTTACCTGCGCCCCTGCTAACAAATCTGAGATAAACTTTTTTGCATCGTCTGGGTTTGCTAAATAATATCCAGGGGGAGGAGATAACAAAGCCGTGCGGAAACGAATATCACCCGTTGTTGTAATTGCAGCCTTAACCTCTAGCGCCTCACCAATGCGCCGCGCCAAATCATTTACCCCATTGAGTCCACCCAACAAAGGTACAACCGCGCTACCATCCTCCGCCACAGCCAACACAGGCGGTTCTTGACGTTTATCGGAAATCAGGGATGCTAATGTTCTGATGAGAATACCCGCCGCACAAATCCCAATTATCGGCGTTCCCCCAGCAAACAACTCCCGCAGGGTTTCACCAAAATTCGTAAAACTAACATCTACCCCAGAAGTGCGTCCTGCTAAACCGTATAGTGTCGCCCCTGGTAAGACAGTCATTATTTTACGGGCTAGCGCGACACTATTTTGACCCAATACTACAACAGCAGGTGCAACCTTGATCATCATGAGACTTTTTGAAATTGAATAGACATCATGCAAAATTGATATCTTTCCAATCAAATTCCTAAAATATTGTTAATGCTATATCTGTATCACAGAATTTAATAGGAGTACCACTTTTATTTTTAATTACACCGTCAAGTTTAAGCATATCCTCATCTACGGTAATGACAACTTCTGCATCAAAATTAATAGCAGTTGCAACATGAAGGGCATCAGCTGCCCGTACACCCCTAATATATAGCTCTACATTGTTTAATTGTGCTTCTACAATTCCGGCTGTGAGATCAAGTACATTAATACCGAAAAATCTGACAGCAATGACAGTTTGCGGTACGATAGAGCGTGCTGCTAATACCCGCAGTGTACTGGCATTAGTCATTCCTGTGGCTACTGATGTTAGCTGCTTAAATAAGGCTTCTTCAACTTCATAATAGGTAAGACTGGATGTAGCTCCTATATGTGCAGAAGCTATCATTTTCAGAACTTTTTCTGCATCTTCAAATAGATTTTTTGGTGTACGACCCCGACGATTTACAGAGCGTAATGTTGAGCCACCTATTGCTTGTGGACTGAGATAATCAATAAAGACACCAGTATCGATATAGACCTTCACACTTTAGTTCCAAGTTGAGATAACAGTTGCTCTGGTGTAACTACCTGTGGCTTGTCGGTAGATAAATAGCTCAATGCTTTGTCGTAGGTCACCAAGTAATCACATTCTGCTGCACTACTCAGAATTAAAACATCATTTGAGTGGGCTATACGGTTGCGGAGGCTGGTAGCGTGTTTAAGATATTCTTCAGCCTTATCTAAATTGAGAGGCAGCACATTAACTTCTTCTTGAAGCTCTTGAACAATTTCAGGATGCCTACGAGTCTCTGCTAGAAAAAAAAGCTCTTGAAGTACGACGGGATTTATTGCCAGACGGACTTTTTCTAGTATTTCAGGAGAGAATATACGCGAACTAGGTGACTCGCCACGTAGATAAGCAGCCACAACATTCGTATCTAAAAAAACAAGAGGGCGATCGCTAGAATGCTGCACTTTATTATCTTTTGTCAATTGAATAATTATCTAAGTTTAACATCAGTATCTTCTCAAGGTGTACCAACATCTGCTTTTATAGCTATGAGATATTCAAAACAAGCACGGTTATCAACTTGTACCAGATTTTTACAACCTACTCTTACTAGGTATCACAATCATGGCAAAATAAGGTACTTCAGCCGGATCAACTTCATCTAAAGGTACAATCCTTTGCTGTGTTGTTGTTGCCCGCTCGATATATAATGCCCGTGATGCTAGCCCTAATTTATGTAGGACATCGCGCACTTTGGTGAAGTGGCGACCTAGTTTCATAATGGCGGCTGCATCGGTTGTCAGTAATTTGGAAGTGAGTTCTTCTGCTGGGAGGGGTGCGGGTAGTACGGTGAGAATATCGTTGTAGTAGGTGAAGGGTACACCCAAGGAAACTGGACAAGCCATTAGTGAGGAAACGCCAGGGACGACTTCCGTTTGATACTTTTCCGAAAGGCGTGTGAATACATACATAAATGAACCGTAAAAAAACGGGTCGCCTTCACACAGTACGACTACATCTCTTCCGGCTGCTAAGTGTTCGGCTATGGGTGCAACTTCTTGGTCGTAGATTTCCTGGGCTTTTTCTGGTTCTAAGGCGCGGGGGAGATGATAGGCTACTTCGATTTGTTCACCTGTGAGATATTGGGAAACGATCGCTCGCGCTATACTCTCTTTATCTGTGGCTGATTGATAGGCAATGACAGGAGCAGCGCGTAATAACCGCAATGCTTTGATGGTCAATAGTTCGGGGTCTCCTGGCCCTACACCCACCCCGTAGAGACGACCTTTAGCTGTCATGATTATTCTTCCTCCGTTGCCAGGGCGTTAACTGCGGCGGCGGCGATCGCACTCCCACCGCGCCGACCGTGTAAAGTCATATATGGGATATTACGGCTATCTGCTGCCAATGCGGCTTTTGATTCAGCCGCACCCACAAACCCGACTGGGAAACCCAAGATTAAGGCAGGTTTAGGGCATCCTGCATCTAGCATTTCCAATAAGCGAAATAGGGCTGTAGGTGCGTTCCCGATGGCGACAACTGCCCCTTCTAGATGGGGTTTCCACAATTCCAAAGCCGCCGCCGAACGTGTATTACCCAATTTTTTCGCTAGTTCTGGTACTTCTGGTTCATTCAAGGTGCAGATAACTTGGTTGTCAGCAGGTAAACGCCGCCTTGTCACCCCATCGGCTACCATACGACAATCACACAAAATCGGTGCGCCGGCTGCTAGTGCTGCCCTGCCAGACTGTGCTGCGGTGGCTGAATATCCCAAGTCTGTGACAATATCAGTCATTCCACAGGCATGAATCAGGCGTACTGCAACTTTTGCTATATCTGGCGGGAGTATATCTAGGTTTGCTTCCGAACGGATGATAGCAAAGGAATTGCGGTAGATTTCATTAGCATCGTGGATGTAGTCAGACATGGGATTTGCTTGAGAAAATAACTGCTTTAGTTGGGGTGTTTCATGGTGATTAGTGGATTGCTCGAAGGATTCGTCTGTTTTTGCGTGTTCGTTCTTATACACTTCTAGTATTCGTTCTATTGTTGTCGGTAATTCAGCAACAGTTATATAGGGGTGGATTTCCCGACCGAATTTTTCATAAATATCACCATCACCTACAAAAACTTGATATCCTTCTCCAGTTTTATTATTAACACCAAGCAAAGTAATATCACTGTCACCGTGGTGGGCGCAGGATTTATCACAACCGCTAAAGTGAATAGTTACTGGGTGTTCTAGGGTGATGTGGGATTCCAGGTAATCTGCTAGCGCGAGGGCATGACTTTTGGTATCTGTAGCAGCAGCCGCACAACCTTGAATACCAGAACAAGCTACTAAGCCACTCTTAATATTTGCGGCTGAGAAGTCTAATTCTAGCCCCAAAATGTGACTCTGAACCTCAGTCAGCCATTGTTGGGGAATGTCTGTTAACAATAAATTCTGCCAAGGTGTCAGCCTGAGAGTCCCGTTCCCATATTTGGCAGATAAATCAGCTAGACTCTTTAATTGCCAAGTTTCCAAGCGACCAAGGGGTAAAACAAGACCAATGTAGTATAAGTTTTGTTGGTGTTGGGGATGAATGCCAATGTGGTGGTATTTAGTATGTGACCTCTCCCCCAACCCCTCTCCTTGTAGGAGAGGGGAGAAATGCTTTGTCTTCTCCCCCTTCCCTCGTAGAAAAGGGGGTAGGGGGGTTAGGTTCTTTTCCCCAAAGGAAATAGTTAAACGTTTTTCAACTTCTTGAAGATAATTATCTAACCCCAAACTATTCACTACTTCTCGGAGTCGGGGCTTGCGTTTATTATGAGCATCAGTATGAGCTAAGTAAACCCCTGTCAAAGCCATGAGGACTGGTAAACATTCCTCTGGTGACAACAAAATTCCGGTGTCAATGGGTGGTTTTCCTTTTGCACCGATACTTAAGCACAGACGGAAGTAAACTCTGTTCTCTACTAAAATGGCAGCAAAGGTGATATCGTTGAGGCGATCGCTTACCGAAACTAATCCACCACCATCAAAACACACGCTAAACTTTGCTGATAGTCCTGACAAGGCAGAATTTTCAGTGATGTAACTATCCCAACTTGTAACGAAGGAACGGGTATCAATTAATTCTTGGGGATCAATACCAGCCGTGGGACTGGTCATAATATTACGGATTTGGTCTACACCTGTATTGCGAGAACCCAAACCAAGTTCTTGCAGGCGCTTGAGGACTGGAGAATCGATGTCGGCGCGAATTTCCCGGATTTGGATGTTAGCACGATTGGTCACATCCACATAACCGCCGCCGTATTCGTCAGCAATATCTGCGATCGCCTGACATTGTTTACTATTAATAATTCCACCTGGTATTCTGATGCGAGACAAGATCCCATCTTGGGCAGGTGTGGCATAAAACAAGCCAGGACAAGGTGTTGAACCAGACAACAAGACAATCACTCCTTCTCTGTGCGACGCAGAGATTAGACAGCTAACTCTTGGAATTGGCATTCTGACTCGGAAAGTTACAAGAATTTCGCTTGTGACTTTTCATTACAGCTGCGGCACAGCCCCGGAATCGCACCGGAGTTTCCCAACACCAAGCTTTAGTAATTTACCATGAGTTGCCACTTATCATATTGACTGCTTCATATTTTTCATTAATACCAATTCTCTATGAAGTTGCGTCAAATAAATGATGTAGAGACGTTGCATACAACGTCTCTACAGTACAGAATAAAGTGCATCTATGGCTACGCCAGGCAAGCTACATTAAGAAACGGTATAACTCGATTATCTTTGTTAATTAGCAAAAAATAACCGACTTACTTAATAAATCGGTTATCTCAGTTTTTAGCTCTGAAACTATTAACAAAAAACCAAAATATCGTTGCTAAACTCCGACTTTAGCTTTTGACCAAACGCCGTTTTCATCTTCGTCAAATTTTTGATGAACAGCTTCCCAAGCTGCTTGTTCAGCTGTAAACTCATCACTAGTCTCGTTCAATACACCGTTATAGCGTTCAATAAAGGTGCTTTGAGCTTCCGAAGAAAGATGAGAACGCACTTCAGGAGATAAATCTTCTGAACTCTTGCAAGGCCCTGGACAAGGACGAGCCAAAGTTTTATCAATTGTGCTGATTTCTTCTGCACCAGCACTTTCCAAGAGTAGCTGAAATTCACCAGCGCGATCGCTTGGTACTTCGGTTAATAACAAAAACTCACCGGCTTGTAGGCGGGTTTGGTAGATTGCAGCTTTATCTTCTGGCATTCCCAAGGTGGTCAGAACTGAGACTAAACCAGCGCCAGCACTACCAGCGATCGCCCCACTAGCCGCCCCCAATAGTAAAGCACTGATGGGGCCTGCTGCCACAATCGGCCCGACGAAGGGAATAAACAGTACGCCTACACCTGTTAACAAGCTAAGGAAGGAACCAAACAAGGAACCAAAAATCGCTCCTGTTCGCAAACCACCCAAAATCACATCTCTTTTGGTGATAAAACCTGCAATCCGAGTTTCGGATTGAAAGTTTCTACCCATGACTGAGATATGGTCTCTAGGTACGCCTCTATCTAACAAACGGCGAATTACATCATCAACTTGTTTCTGCTCTTTAAATACGGCAGAGATAGTACGTTCTGCTTGATAAACTTCTGGCACTTGTATACTCCCTAATTTTATTTTTATTTATTCTTAGGACTTAGGCACTGAACCAAAAAACTTTTCTGAGGGTGGTCAATAGTCAATAGTCCACAGTCCAAAAATTTTGATTTTGACTATTGACTAAAAGCATTACACACCAACAGGTGTTTTAGTTTCTGTTGCTGGTTGTGTACCACTTGGCTCGATTGGTTGCCCTTCAATAAATGAGCGCAACATCCAAGCGATCTCTTCGTGTTCTTCCATGAGTCCGGTGAGGAAGTCGGCAGTTCCTTGATCTTGGAACTCATCACCACTGCGGTCTACATGGTCTCTGAGGTTGCGAATCAATTGCTCATGATCCTGTACAAGATTAGCCACCATTCCCGTAGCACTGGGAACATCTCCGGCGTGTTCTTTGAGAGTAGCGATTTGCAGAAATCCTTCCATTGAACCTATGGGATAACCACCCAGAGTCCGGACTCGTTCAGCGATCGCATCAATATTCTCTGTTAGTTTTTCGTAGTGTTCTTCCCATAATTGATGTAGACTGCGGAATTGTGGGCCGACTACATCCCAATGGTATTTTTTTGTTTTCACCAAAAGTAAATAAGAATCTGCTAAATCTTGATTCAACAGATTAATTACACTTTGACGCTGTTCGTCTGTTAAACCAATGTTTATTCTAGGCATTGCTTTTCATTCTCCGGTGAACTTATAGATTAAGTTCTCAAAATATCGGTTAGATTTACATCGGTCACTAGAAGGATTGTCCTTTACAAATAATTACAACTAAAGGACTACTTGGAGATTGGATTATAGAAAAATCTCAATATTATCAGAGTGGGAAATATATAATAAAACCCTTTTATGACTGGCAATCCCCAGAATACTTGTAATTCAAAAATTCAAGATTATTCCTAAAAAACATAATGGTTGATTCGTGAAATTGCTCCCAAATACTAAATAATAGGTAATAGGTGTTTTGAGCAACTACCTATTACCTATTATCAAAAGCTTATCTTCTTACAGTTGGAGATTGTCAGATTATTTATGTTTACTTTTTGCCGGTGACTTTTTCCAGTAAGTTTTGAATCTCACCTTCTACTGAGGTTGAGTCTTGGGAATTTGCAGGACGCTTCTGCTTATCGATATCTGCGGCTCCTTGAACTTCATTTAGTCCTTCATTAGATTTCTTTTGAACTTCTTTTAGCCCAGGAGGTGCGGATCTGGCAACTTCATCAGTTGCTTTCTGTGTTTCTAAAAGTTGGTCTGTAGCTTCTGTAGGCTCACTTTGGTAGCTACTAATGGCAAAAGCAGGAACTGTGCTAGATAGAAATAGCAATGCACAAGTAAAAGCAACAATTAAAAAGCGGACTGGGCGTAACATAGATAAAACAACACTAAAAATCTTCATTTGTAACCCTCATTATTAGCATCAACTACTCTTAACTCTTACTTTGAGAAAGAAGCACATATTTTTATTTAAGCAAATTAAATAAATAGACTGCTTCCCTTGAAGTTGTTAAGTTACAAGCTTGGCGAATAATTATTTCGGTATACTTGTATTTGATTGAAAAATTCAAGCATTCACTCGGTTTTAATTATTCTTGCTCAAAGGCTTGCATGATAATTTTATATCTTAAAAAAATAAACTACTACATCGACCAGTAGACTGAATTTGGCTTGATTATTATTTACATTAAAATCATTCTTTAGATAGATCGAACACAAATAAATTATCTATTGATTTATTTCATAAAAAATATTTACTTTCAGAATATACAAACTAAATAATCTGTTGCTCAAGAAATTAGGCAAAAAATACTAGTGTTTCAATCTTTATCTTTATAGCTTGAATCATAATTGCTGATGACAAAAAATAAAGGTTTAAAACTACGTAGTAACACGACAAAAATGCACAAAGACTGGTAATGAGTAAAAACTCTATAGTATACGGATATAAGATTTTCAGGTTGTTTTTATAATTATGTGACTTTGTAATAATTTTCTGCGTAAGAATCCCTGGTATAGTTCATAAAAATGGTTTTTATGTAGTATCAAATTTCAGAAGAAGAGGCGATCGCCTGAGATATCGTTCCGCAAATGCGCTGATGATTTCCTTTCCCGCCTTGATAAATTCAGCAGAATCACGGTTACGTAATTTTGTCCTTTTGATCAAAACTTCGATTATCCAGTTTATGAGGGTGAGTTAATGATTAGCCCTGTAACGAACGTCATTCGCGTCAATCAGGCGATGGCAAAAGAAATTGCTCATGAGTGGGAGCGAGCCTCGTGTAGTGAAATCAGTGCCTACTGTTTACATATCTTGCAAGAGATCGGTTGTAGTTATACTGAACTCCCAGAAAACCTACAAACACGCGAACAGCAACTTAACTTAATCGCAGGCTTCGCATCTTATGCCTTTGGGGAGGTAGAAAATGTCCAAACTGCTAATTGAAGATAATTTTGACGATAATTTTTATACTTCAGAATGGGCAGAGACAGTAACTGTACCAGCAACGGATGACGATTTGTTAATTTTGACTCAAAAGTTATCTAATCAGTTCGTCCCGACCAAGGTATTTTTTCAAGCTGTGGCGATCGCTGCTTATGATGGTGCATCCGCTTTCCGCTATGCTGATAATTATTTGACTAGCGCTAAACATAAAAATAGGCGTAAAAACCCCTTGTTGTTCAGGAAACCGTTGACAAATTTTGATTATAACTAAAGCTTTACAGGTGTAGGTTTTTCACATCAGAGCTAGTCACATCCTACGATAGATTCTCTATTTATCTCTTCTCTGACTTGTTCAGCATCATTGTAAAAAACCTACATTCAAAATTAAAGATTACTGGGTTTGTCTTCCAGTCTACGCAAGTCAGTATGGCTACGGGAACAATAATCAAAATCGAGTTTCATACTCAAATAATAATTGACTTTCGTTTCCTAAATTAGTTGAGCCGCGCACCAGAATTTCATCATTAAGGCGGTAAAGCAGATTATAGCGCAAAGGTTCAGTAGTAGAAAAAGCTCGTGATAAAGAGACGGATAGATTGCGATTAAGGTTAAACACACCCTCTGCTGATAAATCGAGAACTGAAGCTCTTCTAGATTCCTGATTAGTGGTAGGGGTAGGAAAAATGCGAAATTCACTAAAACCAACAGCCTGTCCAATCGCTGTAATTGTGCCTTGCAAACCACCTAAAAGAGTAGAACTAGCAAAATTAGTCAGCCCTTGTGTCGCATCGCCTTGAGCAAAGTCACTCAAAATCGAGCCACCTAGCAGACTAACAATTTCGCCTCGACTACGGCGTGGTTCGCTTGTTAGTTCCAGATTATTTGTCAATTCACTAGCTGGCCCTGTCGCCCTTGCTTGGACGCGAACGGTGCGTAAAGTCCCGAAATTATTTGCAGAAACATCACTGATTTCCGCAGAAAAAGGTGATTCTAAGGTGCGATCGCTCCTAGTCGATGCTTCTGGTACAATTGCCACCAGTCGCACATCTAAAGTCGGGTCTAGTCCTTGATTTGGGGTAAATCGCGCGGTTTGTTCATAGCCCCGCGCCAAGGTAAACTCGGTTGTAAATAGGCTGATTCTTCCCCCCGTTAAACGAATGACTCCTTCAGGGAGAGGATTTGCTAAGGTACCATTGATTGTTAAATCGCCTTCGGCATCGAAACTAAGTATCGGCTGACTAAAAACCTCTCCCCCTGGTAAAAAACCCAGTAGAGACTGGCTGGTGACACGCACATCATCACCCAGATTCAAGCGTAAATCTGCAAACTCTACAGGCAAATTCGGTCGAGTTGGTGGTTGTGGTGTGACTGTTGCTTCGGGAATATTGCTGTTTAATTCTATAGTTGTGGCACGAGTGTTAGTTTCTGTTGTCGTTGTTTGTTTTGAGTTAGGTGTAGTGTTGCCAATAGTCACTTGACCATCGCTGAGTGTAATTTCACCACCAATTCGAGGTCTGAGTGCTGTTCCGCGAATCACAGCATTACCACTGACATCTCCTGTATATAAGCCTGTAACCTGGAAATTGAGTTGATTTTGGATTGCTACTGTTAGGGGATTAGTTACAGTTTCCCCAGTTGCGAAAATTGGTAGGCTGCCCGATGCAGATACTAAACCTTGATTATATGTGGCTTGAATTCCCTGGACATCCAACCTATCGCCATTAAACTGTAATGTGCCTGTAACGTTGGTGAGGGGATTGGCTAAAGCTTGAGCGCCAATCGTCGCATTGGTAATTGTGGCATTACCATTAATTATTGGCTGCTCGAAAGTCCCTTGAACGTTGAGATTTACCTGTCCTTGACCATCTACCCAAGTAACTTGATTATTAGTCAAGACATTTAACAGCACCAAGCCTTCATTGTTCACACTGGCATTAACGCTAATTTGATTGTTATCTGGTGGCTCGGTGACGAAAGGTAACTCGGCTGGTATGCTACCTGTAATTGCAATGGGTTGTGTGCCTGTTAACAGTAAAGTACTATCAAAATTCACACGAGCATTGTTATAGTCAAAGTTCACTCGCCCTGTTTGTATAGGTTGCTGGTTGAAAGTTGCATTGGCTAGGGTTACTTCCCCAGTCACTCTAGGTTGTTGTAAACTGCCTGCTAAATTAGCGATCGCATTTACTTGTCCGGTAATATCTATAGGATATCGGGCGATGAATGGATCTAAGAGTGATAGAGGTAGACTGTCTACCCTCAACTGTCCTGATAACTCCTCAGTTCCTAACTGTCCTGCAAAAGCCACCAATCCCTGATTTATCCCTATACGTAATGGTGACAGGGTGACAATACCATCAGCAAAATTACCATTAGCAACGACTTCATTAATGGAGTAATCACCCCATCGCCAATTAGCGCCTTGAAAATCAAAGCCGACATTTAACCCAGTCCGCAACGAACCACTGGCTGTAATTGCCCCACTTAAAGCACCAGTTAATTCTGATAGGCTGGGCAACGCTGGTGTTTGTTGTGTATCTGCTTGTTGTTGTTGTCTGATGGATGCCTGAATTTTGGTGAAATATTCTAACTGGGTTTGCAAATCTGCATTAGGTAAACGCACAGGTGTAGTGTTGAGTACTTCTGCACCCGCCAGCGTCGGTGATTCTAAACCCCCACCAAAATCTTGAAAATCAAATATATTAAATGCTTGTAATAGATTTTCAACTCTCGTTTGATTTAAATTCGCTTGTAGTTGAAAGCTGGGGTCATTACCGGCTTGCAAACTGCCACTGACAGCAATGTTACTATCACCTAACCGTAATAACCCGTTAGCTAAACTAGCAGTACCATCAGCGTAGTTAATATTACCGCGAAATTCGTCGGCTGAGGCTCTAGCAATCCGGGGACTAGCAATTGCCACATCTCCGGCTACGGCATAATTATTTAAATTAACAACTAAATTCCCCGATAACTCCCCACCTAAAGGTCTGAATTGATTATTAGGTAAAAAACCACTCACCAAAGCGATGGGGAACTGTTGGGCGTTGATGATTAAGTTATCTCCCTCAGTTCTACCTGTCGCGACAGCGCCAGCACGTTGGACTAAAAACGAACTGGGGCGATAATTGGCATCTAAATTCAGGGCTATCTTGTCTTGTGTCCCGGCTAGACGCAAACTTGCTCCTTGTCCTCCTTGAAAATTCACATTACCAGTTAAAACCGGGTCAAATGCTAAACTACCGACATGGAAATTTCGTAGCCGGATATTGCCGCTAGCCTCAGGAGTATTGAGAGTGCCGGTCACTTGTCCATTAAAGTTGAGTAACCCAGCTATGGCTACATCTCCAGGGGTTTGAAAACCGGTTTTGCTGAGGTCAAAATTTTGCGCTTGGACATTCAAATTCAAGCCAGCGATTTGGGGTGTACCCGTTTGAGGTAATTGTACAGCGATCGCACCACTGGCACTTAATCCCGGAGTTGTGGCACGTTGTACTATAATCTGCTTGCCATTCCACTGAAATTGAGCAGTAATTGGTTGAGCCAACTGTGCCAACCCTTGAGAAGCGTTGATTTGTCCTGCGGCGCGAATATCTGCTAGTTGGAAAGATGCTGTCGTCCCTGCCAACTGAATATTACTGCTGAGTCGTCCTTGTAGTTGCGGGGAAAAGCGGTTGAGTTGAATCTGGTCAGCGTTAGCCACAGCTTGCCAGCGACCATCATTTAAACTGACATTCCTCAGGTTTACCGTACCACCTGCCACATTTAGGTTTGCCCGTCCTGTAGCTTGGATAGTTGAGGGTTGAATAGCCGCCGTACTACCTGACAAATTAAATACCGCATTGCTGATAACTCCCTGAAATTGGGGCGGTATCTGCTCAAATCGGTCGAGTTGAATTTGGGAAACATTCGCCACTGCTTGCCAACGCCCAGCATTGAGGTTGACATTCCTCAGGTTGACTGTACCACCTGCCACATTTAGGTTTGCCCGTCCTGTCGCTTGGATAGTTGAAGGTTGAATAGCCGTTGTACTACCTGATAAATTAAATACCGCATTGCTGATGACTCCCTGCAACTGGGGCGGTATCTGCTCAAATCGGTCGAGTTGAATTTGAGAAATATTCGCCACCGCTTGCCAGCGTTGTTGAGCAACCCGACCTGTAGCCCTGATAGTACCACCTGCCACATTCAAAACAGCACTGGGTAAAAGCAGATTACTTCCTTGTTGAGCAACAACAATTTCCCCTGTAGTGGGATAGGTAGCCGTTGGTGCTTGTACTTGGGTCACAGCCCACAAATTGCCCAGAGTGCCAGAAACTCTAGTATTTGCCGATACATTACCAACTTTGATGGCTGCGTTTGTCTCTACCAGTGCATCCCCTGGTAAATTTTGGGCTTGGATATTCAACGAAACGTTACCTTGGGGCGCAAGTTGGACTTGACCACTCCCAACAATTTGCCCCCCAGATGGTGGCTGCACTTGAACACTAGAAATATTTAGAGCTAAAGGCTGTTGTCCCAAAGAACCAGTGATTTTTGCCTTAGCGGAGATATTTCCCACTTGAATAGGTGGAGTTATGCCATAACTACGTGACAGTATATCCCCTGAGACACCATCAGCCTGAATATCAAAATTTACATTACCGCCCAGTTGACCTTGACCACTTCCTGTAATTTGACCACCTGCGGCGGGAATTAATATCAGATTCGGTACAGCAATTTGAGTTGCCGTTTCAGATACACTCAAGCGGAAATTAGTTTTTACGCCTGTAAATAGAACACGGTCAACTTGAATCGGTTTAATACTGCTGGCTGTACCACTCAGAATCGGTTGCTGTAATTCACCTTGGACTTTAATATCTGCTGTTACTTCTCCCACTGCGGGGACTGGAGAATTTACCTTAAGGGTGTCTAAGAGTTGTTTGGCACTAACCGACTTTACTTGAGCCGCCAGATTAAAACCTGTTTGAGTATTAACTGTACCATTTGCCAACAAGGGAACTTGACCAAAGTTTGTCCTCAAATTCTCTAAAGCAATTGTCTGTCCTTGAAATATTAATCTGCCATTGGCTTTAGAAAAAGGCTGCGGAAGATTTTCAACTTTAGCTGTAACTTGATTGGCGGTGGCCGTTCCCGTAATCGATATTTCTGACTGATTGGTGGGAATCTGCGCTGCTAAGTCCGCATCAATACGTCCAGATTGTAGAACAATGGGCAACTGAACTAAACGACTGATATCTGATGCTAGTAAGCTTTGGGCTACAACCTGAAGATTAGTAAGTTGTGTTTTTGGTTGTGTTTCACCAGATATTTTAACCGTTCCTCCCCTGGTGAGTTGACCATTAATTTGATAACCTATTCTCTCATTATCAGGCGAAAATCGGGCAATACCACCGACCTGTGTTAGTACAACCGAGCCTTGGGGTTTAGTTGGTGCGGAGGCTGATAATAATTCAATATTTCCATCAACAATATTTAAGGTTTGTAACTGAGTCTGGATTGGCCCACTTCCTTCACCTGTCTTTACTTCAGCCGTTACCCAACGACCATCTTGCTCTTGTTGAATATAGACATTTGGTTTAACTAAGGTGACATCTAATACTAGTGTCCGAGTGACAAGAATTTGCCACGGGGAAAACTGCACATCTACAGCTTGTGCTGTTACTGTGTCAGGATCAGTGGGAGTTGCTGGTATTGATAGAGAGCTAAATCGGAGACTGGAGAGTGTAAAACCTTCGACTTGCCCTAATTTTATGGAACGTCCGAGCAATTGCTCTAGGTTAGTCTCAACTAAAGGTGCTAAATCGTTATATATATAATTTCTTGCCCACCAAGCACCAGTAGCGATTCCTGCTAGCGCCATAATTCCTAATACCAGACTGGCGCGTCTGGCAAGAATTAGAGATAAACGACGGTGATTTGGAGAGCGCGTCATTTCCGATACTAAATATTGTTATTGAGTAACAAATGATTTATTACCCCACAATAAAGTAGTGGTTTTACGCTCTGGAAACAACTCTTTCAAGATAGAGTTAGTATTTCCCTCTAATGAGGATTGACAATTGGTTACTAGTCAACAGTCATGACTCACAACTTTAGTTAGAAACTCTGGCGCAAGATGCCCCACCACCTCCGGGATCAGCGAAAATAGCTAGGGTATGATATTCTGGCGGGGTATCTTCATAAAGAACTTTAAAAGTATAAAGTTTACTTTGACCTTGAGCTTCAGTAATTACTGTTAAAAGTGTATTATCGGTACTCCGCACACCCGGAAGATTGAGTTTAGGAATCCGTCGCAGTTGAATAACATTAGCGGCTGAGTTTTTACAATCAGCACCGCTTTCTGGGCCAAACTGCATACACATGGGGCCGTCAAAGTCTAGTGTTACCTGAGAAGGGTCATTTAACCAAACTTTGCGAATTTTTTCGCCTGCGGGAATAAAGCTCAGGTTTGTCCCTTGTTCGTACCAGACTTTGATAGTCGGGACTAATCCACCTAAGCCTTGTGCTTGGCAGGAAAAAATAGAACGCAGAACAGAATTTTCAGCTACAGCACGACTTCCCAGTAAAACGATCGCACCAGAAAAAATCCAAGTAGCTAAAGACAAGGGGGAAAAATTATTTTTAGCCTTCATGCAACGAATTACTTAAAGTTGTATTGGTTGATTGACATAAATTTCTACTTCGGTTCCAGCGCCAAGGAGCCAAACATTTGTTTGTTGCATCATTTGGGCGATCGCCTGTTGATTACGCTGGGAAATTTGCGGGACGACGGAGTTTAAACCACCTTCCACAATTCCAGCCGCTAAGTTGCGTTGGGGGTTACTGCTGCTAATTGTAGTTCCAGCACCGGTCGAAGTCGTTATTTGGGATTCTGTGCGGTTAAATAACTCTGCGGCTTTAGCCACACCACCTAAAATAAACAAGCCTGCATCCATTCCGGCAATAGATGAACCACGATCAGGGTATTGGCGTGCTAATAGAGGAGAACCTTTAGACCCCCGAATTGCCAGTGCATTGTTAGGTATATCTCTTTCCGAGAGTTCGCCATTATTCTCCACAATCATTTTGGCGATGTTGAGTTGCATCACCCCTTGTTCGGAAACCGATCGCAATTCAGTTAATAACTCGGTGTTGGCAGGTAAGGCGATCGTTCCATCCACGCTTTTGAGGGGTTCTTTTAAGCGAACCACAAACAAATTTTTATTTTCGTTGTTGTCGTCATTGTTGCCTCTGCCTCTAGTTGTTTCGCCAAAGACAGCTGTTGCCAACACTGCTTTTGCACTAGTTCCCACCTTCAATGATTGTGGGCTACGGGATTGCCTTTGGCTGATCAGCGAACTTGGTGGTTGTGGCGGTTGTTCTCCATTAGAATTCGTAGTCGGCCGTGGGACATTAAGTGGCGGCGGACTAGAGACGGTCATACTTGGTTGATCTACAGCATTTGCCTGGCCGTAACTACCTAACTTAGCCATCCTCGACCATTCTTCCCAAGGGTTGGGAGGGGTGGGTGCAGAATTCGGCTGTGCTAAAGGTGGTGGCGGTAGTGGGGGACTTGCAGAACTGGCTACTGGCATCGGTGCAGGTGGATAGGAATTTTGAGCAGGACGCTCAATAATAACCGTGCGGGGTGCTGATGTAGGCGTTGTTGGCGATGCTAACGGTGTAACAGGATTGTTTGTTTGGGGAACGGAAACTCTGGCAGCATTTCTGAGATTTTGCTGGGCGACTTTTACCGCCTGGGTTTGTTCAGCCAGTGCTAATTTAGTTTTTAAAGTTTCTACTTCTTGTTCCAGGTTTGGCTTTGGGGTGAAGTTGGTGGCTGCGGCTTCAGGCTGAGACACAGCTGCTGGATTCTGTGTTGGCTTTTGATTGTTAGCACTCATGAGCTGGGATAAAAACCCGCCAGCTATGACAACTAAGACTAAAGTACCCGTACCTACCAAGGCTAATTTAGCAAAAGGGTTAGATGCGAGGGGTTGCTCTGTTTGTACCTCTTGTGGTGGTGCGGAGGATGTCTGGTTTGTTGGTGCTATCTCTGCCACCTCTTTGGTGGGTTCTGCTGCCAATCCCACTAATTTAGCCATGTGGGATTCCCAATCAAAGGCATCTACTTCGGGGTGGGTTAGGGGTTTTGGTTGAGTTTCGGGAGTGGTGGAGTAAGGAGTCATGGTTTATTAATTAGGGAGTGGGGAGTTAGTTAGAAGTTCCGGCGCAATTTGTATCTTCGATATCGCAGATATTATAGATTTCTAAGCGAGATTCCCCTAAGCGGAAAGCTGCTAAATGCCAAGGCTGGGGTTGGGATGGTAGAGAAATAGACGGTTCATCTATAGCTCGAACTACAATTTGTTTATTAAAAGGAATTGACTTACCTAAATTGTCAGAACCATTAAAAATTAATTGATTGGCAAAAATTTCTACTTTCCATTGACCCTCTTTCACTAGTTTTGGTTGAGAGATTTTCTGGATTACTAATACATGATCATCACCTCTATTAGTATTACCAAATTGGCTCGGAGAATTTAACTGATTAATTTCTGATAAAAATTTTGCTTGTAAATTATTAACTAATAACTGTGAACTAGCTTCCCAAATGGCTGCTGGTGGTTGTTTGCGTGACCAAGTAAGCATGAGGCTCATAGTTTCACCCACAAAGCGGCGGACTGTTTCTGGATGTCGCTCTGAACTTGGTTTGGGGTCTGCTGTAATGGCGTTTCCATCAATTAGTTGTACCAAACTCCGGGGTGTAAATTGACGATTTAATTGCTGTAACATCGACCCGTGGAACATCAGTAACAGTAAAGTCAACAGGTTTAACCCAAATGTCCCCACAGCGAACAGGGGTAAAATACTAGTTTTTTTATTTTCTGGTTTAAGTAGCTGCATAAGTTTGGGGACTGGGGACTGGGGATTGGGGGAGAGATAATTTTTAACTGCTAACTTTTTTTCTGGGTAAATTATCTAATAAAGCTGCCGGCTTCGCAGGGATAGGCTGCATTGGGGTTTGTGTTTTTATAGTCATCTAATAAACATAAGTTGCGGATTTCATAAATTTCTAATTTATCAGTGCGACTACTATAAATTGCTTTTTGCAGGTCGGTGCTATTTTCAGCTAAGGGATAAGGAAAATAGTCTACTGCACGTACTAATAAATCTTTATTGAAAGGAGTAATTGTTTTTCTGTTATCGCTACCTTTGGTTTGAATCAGGTCAGCTACCATCCCCACTCGCCAGGTTCCGGGTGCGATCGCTACTGGGGGGTAAACTCGTTTAATGGTTAATTGTGCTGACATCGCTTGAGTAGAATTGCTGGCAAAAACTTCGGGTGGAGTCATATCAGCGATCGCACTTAAAAAACCTTTGCGAAAATCCTCTGATAAGGCGAAACTCGCTACCCAACTACTGGTGCTGACTCGCTGGCTACCTCCTTGTATTGTTCTAATCAATATTCCTGGGTCTGGCTGGGGTTTGGCGATGTCTTCCGCATTTTGTGGTGGTAGAGTTCCCGACCAATTAAACATGGATATCATCGTTTTACTAACGAATTGGCGAATCACTAAGGGATCTCTGGCTAAATCGTCCGTAACGCCTGCTGGCTTACCATCGATTGTCTGTACAAAATTGGGGGGTTTGCGGATACTCAACTGGCGGATATTTAAGCCTTGGACGAGAAAGATAACTAATACTAATAAGTGCAAACTAAAGGTGGCGATCGCAAATGTCGTCAGAATACTAACCGTTTGTTTTTTCTGCTGTAAAAAATTGACCATTTTCCCCACCCAATTTATATAAAACTCTATTTAATTTTGAAAATTTAAACTCTACAATTACCAATTACCAATTACCAATTACCACTTCTATATCCTATCCCTAACAATAGTTGCTGCATTACTAATACCATTAAATACTGCTACAGCCCCCAACCCTGCCAAAACTAAAGATAATAGTGGTGCTAAAACTCCTAAGAAGATCATAAACCACATCAAATCTGGATTAGCATTAGGGTCTTGTGCGGGGCCATTGACAATTACAGAGGCGGTGATAATAGCAATAATATTGAAGGAAAGTTTGGCAATTCCTGCTGATAAAAACCCTGTCAACCATAAGAAAATCGGTTTACCAGCTACCGGAAGTAAGGAACCGCCAACAGCTAGCGGCCCTAAGACTGCTATGAGTAACATAGTTGCTTCTATGAGATTTTGAAAAGCATATTGTAGTGAAACTAGAAAGTTTTTAACACTAGTTTGGACTGTATTTCCTATCAAAGAGCTAAAGTCAGTTTCTGATATATTACCTGTACCAAATCTGATTTGATTGACTTGAGTTTCCAGCCTAACTATCCAAGGCTTATTCCCATATAAATTTCTATATTCTCTCCAAAGGTTATCGATTTTTTCACTAGCTTTAGTAAAGCATTGGGTTTGTTGTTCACCAGTTAAAGATTGACAAGGACGGAGTAGTGAACCAGCTACTTCTTCCGCAATGCTCATGTTTAATGCTTGCTGATAAACTAAGTCAGCATCTGCGGTAGTAACTACTTGCTGATTGACCGTGTTAATAAAATTTCTGACACCTAATGTCAAAGTAGAAAGAAGACTACCATTACCTGAATTGCTTAACAGCACAACTACAATAAAAGGCCAAACAAGAGCCGATATTGGACGGGAGTATTCGCTGTGAATCATATCATTAAACCACTGGAGGACGAAGAATAATAAGGTTCCGACAGCAAAGAATACTCCTAGTTTTGTTAAGGCTCCATATAAGTTATCATTGGTATTATTTTGTAATAAATCTAGCCATTGATTATCCCAACCTTCCGCAATACTACGAGCCGTTGCCATACCGCTATTCAAGGTATCAGTAACGCCAATATCAGCTATGATTGTGTAAACCGGGAGTGTAATCATAATATTTATAGAACTATATTCTCTATGTCTTTATGAAAGAAAATAATGACCAGAGAAAAATAGATAAAGTAGTAGTTTAATTTTCATTTTTTCGGCCAAATAAATCGATTTGAGAGGTAGTTCTCAACAGCCTCGCTGCTTCAGTGGATGTGTCTACTCGCCGCGCCCGATTCGCCTCTTCCATCTGTTGAGAAATATTTGCCAGATTTAAATTAGAATATTGTAGAGACTGATTTGCCAATACCGTTTGATATAAGTTTTCACTGATAATCTTTGATTGCTCAGTTTGAATTTTAATACTTTGCACTTGCAAGTCAGCTTGACTTTGGCTGGCGCTAAGTGCCGGATTAGCCGCACTTGCAGCCGCAGCGATGATGCTGGCTAAACCTGATTGAATTTGATCGGTTAAAGCAGAATACTCTTCAATTTTAGTGACACTTGCTTCTGTATCTTCCAATTTTGCTTTAATTCTTCTTTGTCCATTTTTCCCTAGTGTTCCTTCTACCGAACTGCGGGTGAGGTAACGATTAATTTCATTTGTCACGGAGTTGGAACGTATCGCTTGATTACTTTCAAATTTGTCAGGTATGGAATTGAAAAATATGATATCTTTGCGAACCTGCTCACCAGCTGCAATAGGATTGGGTATATTCAAATCACCTGTTGCACTGTTGAAAGCATTTTGACTGCTTGTTTCTAGCGGTTTTAAAGTTTCACTCAAGTTATATTTTAAATAATTTTGCAAATCTGTGGAGTAGAATTGAAATTCAGTCCAAACTTTTCCCAGTTGCGCTGTTGCTGGAACGATAAGTAATCCCAGTAATCCCAATGTTAAGAAAATAGTTTTTTTCATTGCTATCACCATTCATATTTTTTATTAACTATTACGCAAACTAGCTACTAACTGACGTGCAAATACTGATATTGCTTCATATTTATTTCTGTAATCTTGCATTGCTTGTTGACGTGCTGTTTGCTCGTTGGGATTATTAGCAACTACTGCCAATTGTTCATAACCTGGATAATAACGACAGAAGGTATGAATGCCATTATCATCTAATAGCCATTGGCTATAAACGCCTTCTTTGCGGGGGAAAAAGCTTTCTGAGGCGTTACGTGCAATAATTTCTCTGGGATATTTGAGGATGCTGACGAAACTATCTACTGCAACTGGTTGGATACGACCAATTAATCTTGTGGTCAAGTTCTGTAAAATCTTGGATGAGGCTTTAGATTTGGCGATAGTGTCTGGGTCTTGTGCGGATAAAATAACCCTAATCCCAGCTTTAGCGCCGTTCGCACACATCCTACCCACTAAATCAGATATTTGATCAAATTCAAATAAAATCGGTGCTTCATCAATAAAGAATATGGAGGCCGGACTACTTAAGGCGCGGCGTAAGGCGGCTGAATAAGCACTTAAGGATAGTACGGCTGCATCTTCGTTATCTGAGAGGTTGCGTAATGCAAATACCAATAGTTGTGCGTCTGTAGGAAAGCTAGAGGGTGCAGATATGGCTTGTCCTACGCGGCTGGAAAGCCAAAAACGTAAGCGCAGATGAATTTGACTGAGTGCATCTTCCACTCGGCCACTGACAGAATCTAGTTGCAGATGTTCTGGGGAACAAAAATGCAGAAAGTCGTGGAGAGTAGGGGTTTTTTGCCAGGCTGGAGTACCAAATCCACCAGCGATCGCCATTTTATATCTTTCTTGTATCCCTTTATCAGCGAAGAAGGCGCTTAAAGCCAAGTTGAGTAGGGAACGGACGGTTTGTGTTAATAGTTGGTTGTCGTTGGATGAGCCTAAAACCATTGTCATGAGGGCTGATTCCAAAAAGCCCGTATAATCAAGTAAGCGATCGCGTTGTTGTTCTGGATCGAGCGATCGTAAATCTGGCTGCTCAAATAAGTTATTTGATTGTTTAGAAATATCGAAATATGCCCCATTCCCTTCCATAAAATGGGCATAGTCGGTAAAGGTAGATGTCCCATCAGGTTTAGGAAAATCTAAGGCGACTACAGGAATACCATGCGCCAAAGCCTGGGTTAAAATTCCTGATACCAACACCGATTTACCTGCGCGGGTAGTGGCAAACAAGGCTAAATTCTTATGTTGGTTGAATAAATCCAACTGTACTGGTGTACCACCTTCTTCGGCAATTAATTCAAAGCCGTGTTTATCACCAGCTTTGGTAATTACTAAAGGCATTAAACCAGGTACTTCACTAGTTAAATATAACTGGCGACGGTTGAAGGGTTTGACTAATAAACCTTCCCAAACTATGGGTAAAGACTGTAGCCAAATCTTCCAAGCATATTCAGTTTCTCTCACCACCCGCGCCGGACGTTGAAAGCAGTTTTCAATATACCGTGTGGCTTCATCCAATTTCTCAACAGTGGGACGATGGACAAAAATAGCCAAACCTGTGTAAATTGGTACGGCTCCTTCAAATAATTGTTCTTGGGCTGCAACGGATTTTCTCAATTTCAATTGAGCGTTAACATCAATCGTTTTACTCTTTTCCTGGGCTAACATAGCCGTCATGTTCGACTGCTTTAACACTCTTTGCAGAGTCGTCTTCACCAAAGCTGGATTCGCCGCCGTCAGTTGACACACAATTTCTGTATCTACTACCGATTCCCGCGCCAAGAGTTCCCATAGGTAGCGTAGTTGGGCAAATTTATTCGGCCAGCCACCTGGTTTTTCCAAAAAAGTCATCGCCCCAATGTAATTATTATTCACATTGACCCAACGGCGATCGGCACAAGGTACACCAGACTCCATCAACAGTGTTGTACTGTGGATATTTTCTATCAATAATTGCGTACTCGATAATTCTGAATGAGCTTGTTCATACAGTCCATTTTCATCCAAGTTTACTAATTGGGGAATCTCGATTGGTTGTGTATCATTAAACCTTCTCCAAACGTTTTCCCAAAGTTCCACAGCATTTAAAGGTTTAATATCTAAACCCATTTTGTTAGATAAAAGTTGCTCCCAACGACAAAATCCCTGTTGGTAAGCCTTAGCAATCACACTTTCGATTCGTTGGTTTTCAACTTCTGCAATGTCACCTTTGAACTTTAACCACCATCCTTCTGCTTTTCCTAACAGTTTTTCAATCCAATCATCGGCATTGGTGGAACTCGGTTCAATTGTATAGGTAACGTATATTTTCAGGAATTTTGGCTTCCGAATCCCCGCCGCAGTAAGTTCTTGCGCTCTAGCTCTCTCCGCCATCAACAAATATTTAATATCTCTAGAGGGAGCGCGCCGAATCAAGTCTGTTAATTCTGTTTGCCGTTGTTGATCTGAACTAAAAGACCCCATATGTAGTGTCATTCTTTCCCCTTCGGGAATGTCTTTTAATCCAGATTCAATGTTATTGAAGATTGTGTCTATTTGTTCTTTTCTTAAAGTGGTGTGGATGCCTTTACATTCAAACCCAAAAACAAAGCAAAATTTATCTTTCTGAGTTCCTTTCGTTAAAATATAAGCGCCAATATCACGACCATCCAACGCGATGCGTAGCATGGTTGATAAATGTAACGCATCTTCAAACGGCGTTAATCTACTTTCTTGTCCGGCGAGACCGATGCTTTGTTTTCCGATTTTTTGCTTCATAGTTAACTTCTAGCAAGCTGTGATAACGAGCAAAGCCTCTTGTCCAAGTGGGAACTCCAATAAACTTACTTAAAAAGCGCCAGCTTCTACCACCCGATAATATCCACCAAGTGGCCATTCCCCAACCAGCAATGAGAAAAGTCCATAGCCATCTTTGAAAGTCATCTGGGAAAATACCCCCAAAAATTCCATTGATGATGAAGTAAGCAGATAGACAAATGATTGTCCAAGGAAATATTTGATCGGCAGGAATTGGCCCTAGTGAGGGCTGAGAGCCTAAAATTTGATTGACTGGGCGAAATTCTGGTTGCCGTTCCTCAGACATAAACAATCCGTAAACATTTAATCCATCATCTACTTACTAGTATCACCTATGACAAATCCTGTTAAAACATCTGCAATAGTGACAGCAATTACAACTAACAGAGGAGTCCTGGCAATACTTTGCCAATCCTCATCTTTACGTACTGCATTGATCACGCCAATGAGAGATACTGCAATATACAGTAAGAATATTCCCCGTAATACGTTAAAAATTAAACTTACTGCTGGTTGCGTATTAGTATTATTTGTAGTGCCTTGGGTTAATGTATTTTTGAAAAAACTTTCCGCCTTGCCAAAAAATTGTGCCTGTGCAGGAAAGGCGAAATAATCTAACCAAAATAAACTAAGAATGACTGCTATTGCTGATATTTGGCATACAATAAGCCACCGCTTTGGTAAATGCAATTGTTGTCCAATTTGTTGAATTATGATAGCGGTTAAACTACCAAATAGTAAGCAAAAAAGGAGCAAAGGGCTTTTTAAGCTGATAACGCTTAAAAATACGGCACAAGCTAACAGAAATGGGACTGATTCTACTAACTTAACTTTCCATCCTGCTAGTACTAGCCTGATTTTATTAATATCTAGCGTTACGTTTTTTCTGAAATTATAGTATTCTCTTTGAGAATTCCCGTTCTGTTGAGACATCTACCAATTTTCCTACTAGCTATTACAAACCCTGGTTAAGACTGTTGTTTAAACCTTGATAATTTATCATGTACCAACGCCTGTTATTCAATAATTTATTAACTTTTAGTTACAATATTACTTCATGATATTATATATCGTTAAAAATTAGTTAACAATATCTTAACATTATGTTAAAAGTATATATTTCCATCTGCTACACTTGTCATGTTTGCTGAAAGCTATTGAGAGACTAACTCTTAATGTTTGATTACAAGCCTGGCTTATTGATGAATTAGCCAACTGACGATACTGCACGTTTATAGCAATAATCGGTCATAGTTTGCTGAATTGGCTCAAAATGCTAAACTAAATTATGTTATGGAAATCCGAGTTGATTACTAAAAAATATCTGAGTATCTTTGGTTTGGGTATTGTCCACCCTACTACCTATATTTCAGAAATACTTAATCCTATCGTTGTCGAATTTATATTAATCCAAGATGATATGTCAGCTAATTTTTAATTCTCAATTAGCACTATTATGATGAGTTGAAGATTTTAACTTGCCCAGAGATAATGCAGTAATTTCGGTAGATGCAGGTCATTACATCTCTAGCATACTCAATCAGAATTTTTTGACAAAGAGTTAAATACTTACACCCGTTTGTATAACTAGCAGTAAGTGTTGCTCATATGATAACCTCTGCACTAGGTTAATGGATAAATCAACAAATGTCCAGATTCTACTTTGTTCAGGACTTACGTATGAAAAGGGTTGGGGTGTAGGGGTGCACGGGTTTAGGGGGTTTAGTGATAACTCTTTTTTTTCTTACACCCTTACACTCTCACACCCTCACACCAGTCCCAGTATTATGCTTTGCGATTAACTAATGTGGCACTGGCTTGGTCAACAGGCATGAGGATGACTTCGTTAATATTGACATGAGGCGATCGCGTGGCGCAAAAAAATATGACATCAGCAACGTCCTCTGGTGTCAGTGGGTTGACTCCTTGGTAAACTTTTTTCGCCCGTTCTGTATCACCATGAAAGCGGACTTCACTAAATTCTGTTTCCACCATACCAGGGTCAACAGAAGTCACCCGTACTGGAGTACCTAACAAATCTTGTTTTAAGCCCTCGGAAATTGCCTTGACAGCAGCTTTTGTCCCACAGTAAACGTTACCACCAGGGTAGGTTTGATGTCCGGCGATAGAACCAAGGTTGATGACATGACCACGGCCACGATTTACCATCCCTGGAACCACATAACGGGTTAGATAAAGCAGACCTTTGATGTTGGTATCAATCATCTCTTCCCAGTCTTGAAAGTCGCCTTCATAAAGCTTATCTAAACCGCGACTGAGACCAGCGTTATTAATTAGAATATCAATTGCCGACCAAGCAGGGGGTAAACTAGCAATAGCAGATTCAACATTGGGGCGATCGCGCACATCTAACTGTAATAGGTGAGTCTCTACACCAAAATCTTGATTTAGTTCATCAGCTAACTGCTGCAATCTTTCCAGCCTTCGCGCCGCCAAGATAAGTTTTACACCCGCACCAGCAAAAATCCTAGCGCAAGCATTACCAATCCCACTACTTGCGCCGGTAATCAAAACGATTTGATTCTTCAGGGAAATCATAGGTTAAGAGTCAATGGTCAATGGTCAATAGTCAATAGTCAACAGTCAACTATGGACTAGGGACTATTGACCCACCTACTACTATCTCACCACTTGTAAACGCTGTGTCACCATTGTCATACCACCGCCACGGAGGATAACGGCGGAAATCCAGCGATTACCTGGGGTAGATGGGGCGCGTCCCACTTTAAAAAGACCACCGGAATTGAGTAATTGCAAATCTACGGATGTGGGGTTGAGATATTTGGCAGGTTGAATTGCTTCTTCTAATGCGGTTCCCAATAGCAAATCTTCCCCTAAGGGTTCTTGGACGATCGCATCAAAACTATACTGCTGTCCAACTTTTACCTGTTGTGGTAATTTAACATCTACTTGGGGTGGTTTGTTCCCAGAAGTAATTAAGGTACGTTCCGCTAAAATTTCTTGGCGGGAGATTTTTCCGCCTGTAATACGCTGACGGGATCTAACAGTGGCATTGAGAGCCAAGTTATTATTTCCTGACGCTGAACCAGTAATGTTAGTAACAGTTTCTGCGATAATGGCGTTACCTTCAGACTTCCATGACTGTAGTTGTGTGGTGTATTGCAATTTGGGGTAACGCTGCCAAAATTTTACTAAGGCTTGTTCCAGAGTTTGGCGGTTTAACCCATCCCCATGAGTGAAAGTGGGGGTATAGAACTGTAATACTCCTTTAATATCCCCTTTACTAGCCGCAGCATCAATTTGCGTCAACAGACTTTTTAATTCAGTAGGGGCGTTTTGGGTAGTTCTGCTTTGGGCTACTTCGATTGCTTGGGTAGGTTGCCAAATGTTGACGAGACCCAAGGATAAAATACACAAAATCAGCCAAATGCTACGAGGAAATCTACTTTGGCGTTTCAGTAATAAAAAAATCATCTTTGTCATAGCGAAGAGTTTACTGATGGGAGTGGAGAAGGACAGGAAATTGTTTTATCTTAGTTAAGCTAGGCGCTAAACGGTAGAGTTTGCATGGTAAACGCACCAATAAAATTACTAATAGCTGCCAGTGGGACTGGTGGACACTTGTTTCCGGCGATCGCACTGGCAGAAAAATTACCAGACTATGAGATTGAATGGCTTGGTGTCCCCAATCGCCTAGAGACTCAGCTAGTCCCTAAACAATATCCTTTGAATACTATTGCAGTCGAAGGGTTTCAGCAAGGCTTGGGACTTTCATCTTTAGTAATATTAGGTAAACTGATCGGTTCGATTCTGAAAGTCCGCCGACTGTTGAAACAAGGTAATTTTCAAGGAGTTGTCACCACAGGGGGATATATCGCCGGGCCAGCCGTAATTGCGGCGCGTTCTCTGGGTTTACCTGTAATTTTTCATGAATCGAATGCTTTACCCGGCAAAGTTACCCGCTTTTTTGGCCCTTGGTGTAGTGTAGTCGCCTTAGGATTTGATGTGGCTGCGAAGTATTTACCCCGTGCGACGAATGTTTGTGTGGGGACTCCAGTGCGATCGCAATTCTTAAACCTAAGTAATAATTCGCAACTAGATTTAGCCATTCCTGGCGGTGTCCCTGTAATTGTAGTGTTTGGGGGTAGCCAAGGGGCGGTGGCGGTAAATCAGTTAGTGCGTCAAGCGGCTCCAGCTTGGTTTGAGGCTGGGGCTTACGTGGTACATTTAACAGGCGATCGCGATCCTGATGTTGATAGTCTCAAACATCCCCAATATATAGAATTACCCTTCTACGACAATATGGCAACCTTGCTGCAACGGGCTAGTTTAGCAATTAGCCGTTCTGGTGCTGGTAGCTTAACAGAATTGGCTGTGTGTGGCACACCAGCAATTTTGATTCCCTACCCCTTTGCGGCGGAAGACCATCAATCTTACAACGCTGAGGTATTTACCAAAGCTGGCGCAGCGTTAACCTTTAAGCAATCTGATTTGACAGCAGAGTTATTGCAAACTCAAGTTTTAAATTTATTACAGTCCCCCGCAGAGTTAGCCAAAATGGGGGAAAATGCCAAGGCGATCGCTGTTCCCGATAGTGCTGATAAGTTGGCAGTTCTAGTACGGGAAGTTGTGGAGAGATGAGTCAATAGTCAATGGTCAATAGTCAATAGTCAACAGTCTCACCTGTTGTTAGTATTGGGGCATAAGGTGCGATCGCTTTTGGTCACATCCAGATTAGTTTAGTAGGGTGCGTCAGTGTGAGAAAACCTAGCTGCACCAGGAAATTATTCATACTGACGCACCCTAAATTTCGACTCTCACCTGTTGTTAGTATTAGGGCATAAGGTGCGATCGCTTTTTGTCACATCTAGATTAGTTTTTAAATAATCTTGTAGTAAATCACACCCCCGCGCTAGTAAATTTTCGAGTTTAATATCAGCTAAATTCTGGAAAATCACTTTACCATTGCCGCCGCCTGCTGCCAAAATTTGACTGTCGGGACTGAAGGTAACACTGGTTAATTCATCTTTGTCACCTTTTAAAACCATCAGCAATGTGCCTTTCTGGTTCCAAAGCCTGATTTGATCATCACTATTAGCCGCTAACATCTTACCGTCGGGGCTAAAACTGACACTAATAAAACTATCACCATCACCCGGTAGATTTCTTAACAGGCTACCGTCTCGATTCCACAGTTTAACTGTCCCGTCGATGCTGGCAGAAGCTACAATTTGTCCATCTGGCGACCACGCTACTCCATTCACTCGGCGGCTATGTTCCTTGAGGGTGTGTAGTAGTTGACCTTCTCGATTCCATAATTTCACGGTGGTATCATCGCTGACGGAGGCTAACAATTTACCATCAGGGCTAAAGCTGACCCAATTGACTGCATCGGTGTGACCTTGTAAGGTGTGGAGTAGTTGCCCTTCTCGACTCCAGATTTTCACCATCTTATCTTTACTGGCAGAAGCTATTACCTGGCTATCCGACGACCAGGCTACAGCTAAGACTGCATCTTGATGACCTGGTAAGCTATGTAATAATTTGCCATCTCGATTCCATAATTTCACGGTTCTATCTTTACTGGCTGAGGCTATCATCTGCTGATTGGGCGACCACGCTACGCCCCAAATTGACCCTGTATGCCCTTTGAAGGTGTTTAATAGTTTCCCTTGCCGAGATAAAATTTTTACAGTTTGGTCTCGACTCGCCGCCGCCAACGTCTCACCGTCAGGACTAAAGCTAATACTTGTCACCCAGTCGTTACCATCACCGTTGGGGTTTCGTAATAGCACTTCATCCCAACGCCAGAGTGTCACCGTTTTATCTCGGCTACCAGAGGCGAAGGTGCGACCGTCAGGGCTAAAACTGACGCTATTTACCCAACTGTTATGACCCTTTAAGGTTCCCAACAGCAGACCGCCAAGACTCCAAAGTTTTAAGGTTGCGTCAATACTGGCGGAAGCGATAGTTTTACCGTTGGGGTTAAAGGTGACGGCTGTGACTCCCGCCGTGTGTCCTGATAAGGTTTTTAATAAATTACCTCGGCGATTCCACAGTTTAATAGTCTTATCAAAACTGGCGGTGGCGAGTATTTCCCCATTGGGCGACCAAGCTACACCCAAGATTGCATCATCATGTCCTTTCCAGGTTTTGAGTAGTTGACCATCCCGACTCCAAAACTTGATGTTTTTGTCAGCGCCTACGGAAGCGAGAGTTTGACCATCTGGTGTCCAAGCTATACCCAAAACTGCATCATTATGACCTGATAAAGTTTTGAGTAATTTTCCTTCTCGACTCCATAGTTTTACACTTTTGTCGCTACTCCCAGAAGCAATCAGGGAACCATCGGGGCTAAAACTAGCATTATTTACTACATCTCTATGCCCTTGTAGGGTGGTTACTAGTTGACCGACTCGGTTCCATAGTTTGACGGTTTTGTCTTGGCTAGCGGACGCAAGTAACAAGGCATCAGGGCTGAAGTTGACGCTATTTACTACATTAGTATGTTTGGATAAGGTGTTGATTAAGCTGCCATCATTACGCCAGAGATTGATAGTATTATCGGCACTGGCGGAAGCAATCAGGGAACCATCGGGGCTAAAGACCGCACTGTTTACCCCTGCGGTATGCCCGTCTAGACGGTTGTATTCCCTCACTCCCACAACGGCTTGATAGAGTGCTGTTTGCACCTGTTCTCTGGTGTAAGGGTCTACCCAAATAGCCCGTTGCAGTTTTCTGGCGGCTTTGACACCTTCTTTCACCGCATCAAGACCTTTTTGGGAAGCAAACAGGGCTTCGCTGGAGACGCTGAGGGTTTTAATTTCGCTATCTACTGCTGTAATAATAGAAACACTTAACCCCAGAATGGCGAGACATGAGGCCGCCAGGGCAATTTTTAGTGAACGATTGAGTTTGGCTTGGCTGAGCCTTTGTTGTTTCTGGCTTTCGGCTAGTTGGGCGGTTAATTCCTTTTCTTTGAGTTCGGCACGTAATTGTTCAATTTCTAGTTGAGTTAGTTCTTCTCGCTTGCGTAATTCCCTTAATTCTGTAACTAAATCTAAACCCTGTTGGAGATGAGTATCTGTGAGTTTAGATTGCTTTTTTTGGCTGAGTTCGCTTTTAAGGCGGGCAATTTCCGTTTGACTTTGTTGGACTTTATGGCGTAGTTGGTCAAGTTGTGCTTGTAAGCTGGACTCTTGTTGTTGGAGATAGCGAATCAAATCGACTAAATAATCATGAATTAGTTGATAACGTTCGGGAATATCAGGAAACAAGACAACTAAGCCAGAATTAACTAAAATATCTAAGACTAAATCTAATTTTTCAGGGTCTTCTAATTCTGCCAATTCAATAGCTAATTCGGCACGGGTTTTAAAAGGTCGTTTGTTGCTTTCATCTGTTAATAAATATAAAACAAGTAAAGCCGCACGCTCATTTTCAGGGCCACACTCTTTGATCAATTCTTTGATATATCTTTCTATGAGTTTATTTGGTCGATATTGCTGATATTGTTTTAAGGTATTAATGCGCTCATCTTGGATTTGTGCGCCGACTACCTGCAATTCGATGGGGCGGACTTCCCCTAATTCAGTTGATAAATCTTCCACTACTGCATCAATTAAAGCTGGTTCCAAATTGACTTGAGAACGTGCTGTTAATTTTTGAATGATGACTTTAGCATATTCTGGGGAAAAGTTATTTAATTGATACCGGATTTGTTTATCAAGGATGTTATTATTAACCGCTTCCAGGTAGGAAAGATGTTTAAATTCTAATAATCGGTGTAAATAATCTTCTCTGATGGAAAAAATGATTTTGACAAAGGATATATTCAGACATTGACTGAGAAATTGATCAAATTCTTTCTTTTGTTGACGATCACCTACGGTGGGCGGAACGCCATCGCTATAACCAAAGAAAAATTCTTCAAACTGGTCGAAAATCAGCACCGTGATCAGGTGGTTATTGGCATTTTGGCGTAATTGTCCTAATATATCAGCGATCGCCATCGGTCGAGCATAGCCCACATCCATTGCTGGTGTCGGTGTTGATAAAATCTCCGGCGTAATGCTGACATCTCCGGAAATATGCGCCACCGCCTCAGTTAAAGCCTTTCCTAATTCCCGCACCCAATCGGTGTATACTTGCAATACTACAGGCATGGCAATTTGATCACCGATCGCCCGATTTTGTAACGCTGGGACTAAACCAGCTGTGACGGTGGAACTTTTCCCCACCCCAGAGGGGCCGTGAATCACGATCAATTTTTGGTCAGCCCGGCTAATTCTGCCGATTAAGTTATTTATATCTTGTTCTCGACCGGAAGCGGCGATTTCTAAGGCTACAGTACTGCTTCCAGAGGGTAACATCAAAGCGGGGTTGGTTGCTTGTCTTTGGGGTTGCAATCTTCCCGCACCAATAAAAGCCCGAAAACCATATTGCTGTTCTACAGAACGGCGTTTTTGGCGGATGCGGTAGGCTTCTAGATATCGACCTGCTTCAAAATAGAGCGATCGCAATGTCCGCAGCAGTCTAATATAACGATGAGCGTCATATTGATGGGTGCTATTTTCTAAAGCGGCTGGTAATTCTTTGGCTGCTTTATCTAAATATTCCTGTGCAACTGCTTGTTCACCTAAGTTTTGTTGGGCTTTAGCTAAAACTAAATAATATATTTGTGCTAACAGTAAGGGAAATAGGCAATGATGACGGTCACTATCGTTATGGTTTTGCGCCTCAGTTAATTTTAATAGTGATACATGTGCCAAAATACTCGCCTGCACCCAGCGCGACTGCTGTAACGCCACCTGCGCCAGAAAACCATAATCGCAAGCCAGTTGAATTTGACTACCGTAGGTATGATGTAACTCCAGTGCTGTCTCTGCAACGGTTCGTAGTTCATCCCATCCTTGCAGATGTTCCAAAACTTCCGCCAATTGACCAATAAATTCTGATGCTATATCTGGTCTTCCAGCTACCTGCAAAATCTCCAAACACTCTTGAAAATAGAATTTGGCTGTTTCCCAATGACGACGATTATCTAGCTGATTCTGCTCGGCTAAACGGCAGTAACATAACCCTATATATAATTGCAAAACCCCCTGTCTGAGAATTGGGGAAGATAAAGGAGTAGGGCGGACAGGAAAAGATATACCCCATTCCCCAGTCCCCAATCCCCAATCCCCGTTCCCCAACCGTTGCCAAATTTGCAGACTTTGTTGAAAATGATTTAAGGCGTGATGAATGCGATCGCTGACATAATCATCTAAGCCAAACACAAATTTTAAACTGGCGTTTAATTCTGGCTCTAAGGTAATACCCCTCTCATGGAGTTCAGCAATAGCGTAGTGCAGTTCATTACTGTGTTCCCATACCTGCTCTAAAGTAGAATAATCATCACCAAATTGAGGCTGTTGGGGTTGTCCCATATCCTTGGGTAAGACTCTGGCAAATAAAGAGTCGGTTTCCTGTTGGAGAAATTGCAACAACTCTGGTGTTGTCATCTCAAACCGAATCGGTGTCGCCGCCCAACTGGCAAAATCCGGCGCTAAACGGATGACTTTTTGCAAAACTTCTTCATTCACCCAAAAAATCATCGGAAATGAATGACGTTTGGGAAATTCATCTCGAATATGATTAATGGCTCTGAGTAAATCGTCAATTTCCTCGACTGATTCTAAACCCAAAACCATCAAGGCTGATGGCTGTTGCTGTTGAGGGAGTAAATTTAAATGGAGAGTTGTATAAAGACTTCTGGTATTAGGAGGTAAGACAACTTTTTGAACGGGATTCTCAGCAAATATTTCATCTAGTCGTTGCAATATTTTCTCCTGCAAGACTCGATAATTACAGTAAACCAAAGCTACAGAAAAATTACCATGAGAAAGAGCGATCGCTCTCCATAAACTTGTAAAAGCACGCTCATTCGCTACTTTAATATCTACTGGTGGGTGTCCTTCAACCATGATTTGAATTTTTGTGTCTCCGCTATAACTGGGTTGACAGCAAACCAAGCTCCTTGATGGTCACGGTATTCAAAAACAAACAGACTCCGCAAAAGTGTATGGTATTCAATATCACCTCTTACCCTCTGCTGCTGCACCACTTGAAAAATTAACTCCCATTCGTGGGGGTCAATGGCGTTAGCACGGTAGTCTCGTTGTCGTTGAATCACCAATTCGACACATTCCCGCCCAAAAGGTGGGTCTTGTTCACGCAGACAATCGAACAGCAATCCTAATAAATCCCGTACATGACCACCACTGATCAAACACAAGCGATCTAATGTTTCTAAATTATCAAACACATCTGTAATTAAGCCTAACCGATCGCTAGGGTTAATGTCAGGGAAACTCCTAGCGAGGATCATTTGTCGCATCATTGTTAATCCCTGAGTAAAAATTTCCCCAGACCGTAGGCGTACGGGTATCATCGGTAAAACCTTCGGTGCTACCCCTCCCCCTAAGCGTTGTTGCAGTTCGGCGCTATAGTTAGAAAAAGTTAAAGCCAAAGGAATGGTGTAAACTACATGACAATTGAGCTTGCGTAACTGCTCACCCCGTTCAATAAACAAGTATTCTGGTAGCGATCGTCCGGATGGTAAAGGTCGAATTGCTACCCTATCCAAATTATCAACAATAACCACCAATCCCTTCTTTCCTAAGGCTTTGAGGTCTTTATTACCACGTTCCAATAATTCCGAATTAATCGATTGTAGTATATTTTGAGTCCGTGGCTCTAAGTAATCTCGCAATCTTCGCCGTAGCTGGGGGCTTTCTTTGGTTTTGGCGGTAATCTTGGCAATTCCTATAGATAACTCACCTTCCACCCCTAGTTCAATTGGCGTTTGCAGAAAATCCACAACTTCCCCAAACAACTTAGTAAAGTAGTTGGGTTTGATTTGAATTTTTATGGCTTCTAAACTTTCGCTCACCTGACCGGCGATGGCGAGTAAAATATCAGTCACATCCACATCAGCCATTTCTAAGACGTGGGTAGACTCAAAATAAACTACGTGAAATTGCTGTTCTTCTAACTCGGCTTTGAGTCGCAATAACTCTGTGGATTTGCCACAGCCAAGATGCCCTGTAAATAGCTGACAAGTCGGAGCATCCGGTGATATTTTAGTAATTGTACGTAGTAAAGCCTCAATAATTTTACCACCCCGTACCGCCGCAAAATCGATATAATAGCAGCGATCGCTAGCATTACCCATCGTCAAAGGTCTGCTAGGATTGCAAGCTTGATAAAATCTTTCTAAATCTAGGGGCATAACTAATTAAATTTGCTGAAGAATGGGCAATATCAACCCTATTGAATAAATATATTAATTTTGAGAAATTTATGCTGTAAATCAGTAGAAATTCCCTAAAAATTGGGGGCTGGGGACTGGGGACTAGGGACTGGGAAGCAGAGAGAAGAACTATGGACTGTTGACTAATGACTAATGACTCTGAATCAACAATGAATATTGCAATTATTGGCTGTGGCTATGTTGGTTGTGCGATCGCCCAACATTGGCAACAAAATCCTCATCTGGTTATAACTGCTACAACAACTACATCTGAACGTGTGACAGCATTACAAAAAGTGGCACACAAGGTTGTAGTCACTCAAGGAGATGATCTAGATAAATTAATAGATATTTTACAAAATCAAGATGTTGTCTTGTTGAGTGTGGGAGCAAAAGGCAGCGACTTATATGAAGCAGCATACCTCAACACAGCCAAAACTTTAGTCTCCGCTTTACAGCAAAATTCTCATGTTAAACAACTGATATATACAAGCAGCTATTCAGTTTATGGTAACAAAAATGGTGAATGGGTAGATGAAGAAACACCTACTACACCCGTCAGCCGAAATGGAGAAATTCTTCAGGAAACAGAAGATATTTTACTATCAGCTTCTAGCGTCAATCTTCGTGTTTGTATCTTACGTTTAGGAGGCATTTATGGAGCCGGACGGGAACTAGTGAAAATATTTAGTAGAGTTCCCGGTACAACTCGTCCTGGTGATGGCAGTGATGCCACAAACTGGATTCATTTAGATGATATTGTTGGGGCTATAGAATTTGCCCGCAACAACTCGTTACAAGGCATTTATAATCTAGTAGATGACGCGCATTTACCTAGTAGAGAATTGTTAGATACTCTGTTGAGTAAATATAATCTCGCTCAGGTAATTTGGGATGAGACCCTCAAGAGTAATCGTCCCTATAATGCCAAAGTTTCCAATCGCAAAATCAAAGAAGCTGGATATCAATTGATTCATCCATATACGGTTTTTTAGGATGGGGAATTGGCAGAATAATATTTTACTCAGCAAGGATTGAACACTCTGCTATTGCCAACACCAATCAGAAATTAACAGAATTGGAGATAACTTGTCGCATTTTCCGCATATTGGCAGGTAGTTCAAAGTTCATCGCTTGTTGGATGAAAATAGAAGGTACAGGAATATTAGGGGTAGCTTGCACACCATAAATTAGCAGGGTTCCGTCGCCACAATCTTTCAGTTCTAAATTGGCTGTGAAGTCAACAAAAGTCCCTTTTTCCATACGGAATTGAATTTTATGACCTATGACTTCGACAACATTGAGATAAATTTCGACTTGAGCTGTGAAAAAGAAAAATGCCTTTTGTGCTGCTTGATACAGTCGTTTAACTTCCCCACGCTGTAAAACTTCGCTCTTGGTGATGTCTGGAAAGTATTGTACCCAGCGAGGATAATCAGTGATTTGCTGCCAGACCTGCGATCGCCTCAAGGGCAAGTACATACAAGCAGACACAGCACCACCCCAAGCAGTATGTGATCGTGTTTCTACTAAGATTTCACCCTGCATCAACAAGCTTTGCTTTTCTTGACTCCAAGTCATATTTGTACCTGCAATAACTGGGTCTGAAATATAAGATGCAGACATAATTTAGATTCACTCCTCAACTTATCCACCTTTGGAGTTGAATGAAAAACCATTCTCAGGCATCAAATTCAACATACCCAATTTTAGTTCCAGTTCAACACACAAGTTTTCCGGAACTAAATATTTTTAGGTTATTTTTCAGAAAATTTACGTAAAAAACCGTATATCTAACTACTATATGAAATTTATTTAAAGCTCTTCAGTAAAAAACCAGATCCCGGACTTCTCCAAGAAGTCCGAAATCTAGACAACTCGAATTGCAGAAAATCCCTGTTACCTTGACAATATAGAGCAAACTTGAAAACTAAAGGAAAAAGTAGTGAGCCAATCTTCCTTAAACCGCAGATTAATCCAGCTTCTAGGCGTGATTCTAGGCATTGGTATAGCTATCTGGCTGCTAAGAGGCTTTGGTATTCTCACCTTTATTCCTGGCGGAGTAATTTTATTATTTTTTCTGGCGGCGATCGCGATCGGTCTAATTGCTTATGCTCAAAAAACTTGGTGGCGTTTTTAATATAGGGGTGTAGGGGTTTAGGGGTTTAGGGGTGTAGGGGTTAGAAAAAGAACTGTATTAATAAGGTATCTTGACTTAAATTATTGGTTGTTTCCTCTACACCCTTACACCCTTACACCCTCACACCCATACACCCATACACCCTCACACCCGATCTCAACAAAAATCTAGGTGCGTAATTCCTAGCTAAATCAAAACTTAAAGTAGCTAAAATGTAGAGATGTGATATAGTATCTCTCTTACTTACCCTTGGTTTATGGGACTGCCAATTGTTGCAATTATCGGTCGCCCAAATGTGGGCAAATCAACCCTGGTTAATCGTCTCGCCGGGGAACAAACGGCGATTGTCCACGATGAACCGGGTGTGACACGCGATCGCACTTACTTACCAGCCTACTGGAGCGATCGGGAATTTCAAGTAGTAGATACAGGCGGCTTAGTCTTTAACGATGACACAGAATTCTTGCCCCTGATCCGCCAACAAGCATTAGCTGCCCTCCACGAAGCCAGCGCGGCTATTTTCGTTGTGAATGGTCAAACAGGCCCCAATTCGGCAGATGAAGAAATTGCCGAGTGGTTACGCCAACAACCAGTACCAGTCTTCTTGGCAGTTAACAAATGCGAATCCCCAGACCAGGGATCGATTCAAGCCTCCGAATTTTGGGAACTGGGACTAGGTGAACCTTACCCAATCTCTGCAATTCATGGCAACGGTACAGGCGAATTACTTGACGAACTCATTAAACACCTTCCTCCGACTACAGAATTAGAAGAAAATAACGAAATCAAAATTGCCATTATTGGCAGGCCAAATGTTGGCAAATCAAGTTTATTAAACGCTTTTGCTGGGGAGGAACGGGTAATAGTCAGCCCCATTTCTGGGACAACCCGTGATGCGATCGATACTTTTATCGAACGAAATGGGCAGAACTACCGCCTCATCGATACAGCCGGGATTCGCAAAAAGAAAAGCATTGACTATGGTACGGAATTCTTTAGTATTAACCGTGCTTTTAAAGCCATTCGCCGCGCCGATGTAGTTTTGTTGGTCATAGATGCCTTGGATGGTGTCACCGAACAAGACCAAAAGTTAGCAGGCAGAATTCTCGATGAAGGTAAGGCTTGTGTCGTCGTCGTCAATAAATGGGATGCCGTTGAGAAAGACTCCTACACTATCTACGACTACGAGAAAAATCTGGAAGCGCGGCTACATTTTACAGAATGGGCTGACACTATCTACGTCAGTGCGGTCACAGGACAACGGGTAGAAAAGATTTTAGAGTTGGTGACTAAAGCCAATGAAGAACACAAACGCCGCGTTAGCACATCAGTGATTAACGAAGTTCTGGAAGACGCAGTTAGTTGGCACTCTCCCCCAACCTCTCGCGGCGGTCGCCAAGGGAGAATTTACTACGGTACACAAGTCAGCACTCAACCACCCACCATTGCCTTATTTGTCAACGAGGCTAAACGCTTTAACGACAACTACCGTCGTTACATTGAAAGGCAATTCCGCCAACAATTAGGCTTTAAAGGGACTCCCATTCGCTTACTGTGGCGCAGTAAAAAAGTTAGAGATGTGGAAAGCGGTAGCGCTAATCGGGCAACTCGCGTTTAAGATTTGTCAATGGTCATTAGTCATTAGTCATTGGTCATTAGTCATTAGTGTTTAGCTATGAACTGTTGACTATTGACTATGGATTATTGATTATGAACTATTGACTATGGACTATTGACTATGGACTTACTGCGATCGCTACCTTTAGGATTATACTTAGAACAACCGCAAACTTGGCTACATAAACTCGATCCGCGAGTCAAGTTTATCTGGTTGATGAGTTTTCTTACCAGCTATAGTTTTGCCAATAACTTCTGGCGTGTACTACTGGTAGCATTATTAATCCTTTTTACTGTCATTGCCAGAATACCCAGGCGAGTGTGGCAACAGCAGATGGGTTGGTTGCTAACATTATCATTTTTTGTGTTGGCGATCGCTGCCATTAGTCCTGATGGATTGGGTGTAGACTATCAATCACGCCTACCAGCTAACCTACAAGTTTTAACCCAGCCAGCCAATACAAATAATTCTGCCACAGCAACAGAACAATTAAAGAGTAGTAAAAGCTATACTTACGTGCTGTTTCACAAAGGCCCGGTGAGAGTAACTCGTCGTTCTTTAGATTTAGCGGTGCGCCTAAGTACAATTATATTCACTGTTATCTACAGCACCAATTTATACCTTTTGACAACCGCACCAGAGGAAATTACAGCTGGTGTAGAAAGCCTCATGCAGCCTCTACGACGATTCAAAATACCTGTAACTGAAATTACCTTGACTTTAACTTTATCCTTGCGTTTTATTCCCTTAGTCTTAGAAGAAGTGCAGAACTTAGTCCGTTCTGTTATGACTAGGGCGATTAACTGGAAAAAATTGGGCTTAAAAGGTGCAGTTAAAGTTTGGTTGATTGTCGCCGAGAGACTGTTAGAAAATTTGCTATTAAGGGCATCACAAATGGCCAGCGCCATGATGGTACGCGGTTTTACCAGTCCCAACGAACATCGAGTCCCTTGGCACGAGCTACGCTTAAAATTACGGGATTGGTTAGCGATCGCCTCTTTAACCGTATTCTGGGGAATTAGAGTGGTCTTTGGCAATCAAATTTAATAGCAGCTAGGAGAAGACACAGGGAAGCAACTGACAACTGACAACTAAACTAATGACCAATTACAAATTTCCTCTAAAACTGTAGCAATGCAGACTGTTGTTAGGAACAGTTATTAGGAGAATGCGCCTGTGGGCTATTTTGCTCCAACAAACGATAATTATGGCAACATGGAGAGAAGTTAGAGTAAACAGCAGTATGAGAGTCTGTGCCTACAACTTCAGAGGGCGCATCCCCATGTCACTGGACACCGCAAACAAACGCATCAGGGATTTTCAGCGTTGTCGATAATTTTCCTATTCCCCTGCTCCTCCGCAATTGCTCCCCTACCTCTTCTCTTAGCATCTTCTACCTACAGGGATGAGATCAAGGTCTTTACAAGCTCCATTTAAGGGTAAAATTTGCTGATTCTCACCTGACTTTATGCAAATATTCCGGCACAAGAGGTATTATTGTCCGAATATTTGTCTTTCACTGCGAAAAAAAATTATAGATTCTCCTACTCGATTGATAGATGAATCCAGAAAACTCGGAAACCTACATAAATCACCCTACTTGGGGTTTGCTATATCGGATCTGCATGGTTGATGAAAGCCAGGATCTGTTCACAACACTTTACGCTCAACGCTTATTCTTTCTAGTAGGGAATGACATTAAAGCTATAAAGTTTCAACCGATAGGACGCACTGAGGCAAGAATGTTGTTAGAAAATCGCTTGCGTAATTTGCGCCGCAATGGTCAATCACAGGAGTACGATCAGCTTCAGAGTGTTTTCCAACGCACCTTCCAATGATTAGTTCGATCAACGAACGTATTACTCAAATTCGGGCTTCCCTACCGCCTTCAGTCAGGCTAATTGCTGTCACAAAGCAAATGCCGACTGAAGTTATTCGTGCTGCTTATGCTGCTGGTGTCCGCGATTTTGGCGAAAATCGTATCCAAGAAGCTGCTAGTAAGCAAGCCCAGTTACAAGACTTACCGGATATTACTTGGCACTTTATTGGACATTTGCAAGCGAACAAAGCCAAAAAAGCTCTAGAACAATTTCAATGGATTCACTCTGTAGATAATTTGAAACTAGCACAGCGTTTAGACCAATTAGCGCAACAGCTAGGAGTCAATCCTCAAGTTTGTCTACAGGTGAAAATCCTCCCAGATCCCAATAAGTCTGGTTGGAGCGTACCAGAACTGCTGGCAGATTTACCCGCACTCAACCAGTGTAAAACTTTACAAATTCAGGGTTTAATGACAATTCCACCTTTTGGTTTAAATGATGAGAAAATTCTTCATGTATTTAATAGCACTTCCAAATTAGCAAAAGATATTGCTGAACAAAACTGGGATCATATTCACATGGAGCAGTTATCGATGGGTATGTCAGGGGACTACCAACTTGCAGTACAAGCTGGAACAACGATGGTACGATTGGGAACCATATTATTTGGCCAGCGTACTTAAGACGTATTACTCAGATTTTTTTTCTAGTATCAAATAGCCCTGGGTATGAATTACGGACAATAATTTTTCATACCAGTGTAATAAATTACAAAATTTTTACTGTAAACAAAAGTAAATAATCACGAGAAGGCACTAAAAATAACTTTAGTCAACTTTCTTTCGGATAATTGTTGGGATATAATCTTGACTCAATTATTGTATCTAGGTTAATGTACAGGCGTTCCCAATAGCGCCAGTCCATTGCCAATAGCAGTAGTAGATGCTACAAATAGCGATAAAATTAATAGGCTATTTGCCCTTTGTAGCTAGTTAAACAGCTACATCAACGATTAACCGGATAATTAGAGGCAATTTGCAGAAGGAGTGCAACTAATATGAACAATATATTTTCTAAACTGCGAGACTTTGTTGGTCTCAATGAGCAGGTAGAATACGAGTACTACGAAGAAGAAGCAGATACAGATAACTACCAAAACCTGTATCAACAAGAAAATCCCCAACCAGCACCAGCAGAGGCTGCCCCAAACAATCGACGTTGGCGCGAACCCATGACTACAATGGGTGATGACGTAGCAACAGGAACAAAATCTGCGATGGGGAATGTGATTGGTATGCCAGGAGCAATTAACGGGATTTCTGAAGTATTAGTGCTTGAACCTCGTACATTTGAAGAAATGCCCCAGGCGATTCAAGCATTGCGCGAACGTAAATCAGTAGTGCTGAACTTGACCATCATGGACCCAGATCAAGCACAAAGAGCTGTTGATTTTGTTGCAGGTGGAACCTACGCGCTAGATGGACATCAAGAACGTATTGGCGAAAGTATCTTTTTGTTTACCCCCAGCTGTGTGCAAGTTAGCACCCAAGGTGGCGTTATTCATGAAGTACCCCAACCCCCAGCACGTCCAGCACGTCCGGCTCCAACTAATCCACCAGCTTGGGGCAACGAAACCAACCGGATGGCACAATAAAGTTAAATTAGTCATTAGTCCATAGTCAAGAGTCCAAATTAGAAAATTTTTGACTATTGACTATTGACTATTGATTAACGAATAACGACTAACGACTAATGACTATAAAATTTGGTTTAATTGGTGGCGGGGTAATGGGAGAAGCGCTCTTATCCCGCCTTATTGCGCGGGGAATTTATCAACCATCAGAAGTCATAGTCAGCGAACCGCAAACAGCGCGACAAGCTTTTTTACAACAAAAATATCATGTGGGTGTGACTACAGATAACAGTTTGGTATTCACACAAGCTCAAGACGTTGTATTCTTGGCGGTGAAACCACAAGTGTTTAGTGCGATCGCTCAAGAATTAGCAGATACAGTATTCACAGACCATTCCCCCCTTGTCGTCTCTATTCTCGCAGGGGTGTCTTTAAGCCAGCTAGAAGCGGCATTTCCCCAATCACCAGTCATTAGAGCTATGCCCAATACCCCAGCCACTGTAGGCGCAGGGATGACCGCTATCTGCTCTGGTGCTTATACTTACGCCCAACATCAGAAATTGGCGCAACAGATTTTTTCGGCAGTGGGGGAAGTAGTGGAAGTTTCCGAAAGTTTGATGGATGCAGTCACTGGGCTTTCTGGTAGCGGCCCGGCTTATGTCGCTTTATTAGTAGAAGCCCTCGCTGATGGGGGAGTAGCATCTGGTTTACCCAGAGGAATTGCCAATCAACTGGCGTTACAAACTGTGCTAGGAACAGCCCAATTATTACACGAAAGTAAACTCCACCCAGCCGAACTCAAAGACCGTGTTACCAGCCCTGGCGGTACTACCATTGCGGGGATTGCCCAACTAGAAAAAGCGGGATTTCGTTCAGCCTTAATTGAAGCCGTCAAAGCAGCTACCTGGCGATCGCAAGAATTGGGAAAATAGTCCATAGTCCACAGTCCATAGTCCATAGTCCAATACTACTGACTAATGACTAATGACTATTGACTATTGACCATTGACTCTTAACTAATGTCGAAGTTGACAAAAGACTCGTTAATATAGTAAACAGTCTGGTTGAAAAATTAATTGAGTGAATTATCCCGCGCCGTCTCCCGAACTGGACTTAGGGTTGATATTTCCCTTTGATCTGGATCAGTTTCAAAAAGATGCGATCGCGTCCCTTAACGCGGGACGCTCTGTTGTCGTGTGTGCGCCCACAGGTTCGGGCAAAACTTTAGTAGGAGAATATGCCATTTATCGTGCTTTAGCACGGGGGAAGAGGGTGTTTTACACCACTCCCTTAAAGGCGTTATCTAATCAAAAATTACGTGATTTTCGTGAGAAATTTGGGTTTGAGCAAGTTGGACTGTTAACTGGTGATGCTTCCATCAACAGAGACGCGCCAATTTTGGTGATGACTACCGAGATTTTTCGGAATATGCTCTACGGTACACCAATCGGGCAAGTCGGTATCTCTCTGGTAGATGTGGAAGCGGTGGTACTAGATGAGTGCCACTACATGAACGATCGCCAACGGGGTACAGTCTGGGAAGAGTCAATCATTTACTGTCCTCGTGGAGTACAGTTAGTAGCTTTATCCGCCACTGTCGCCAATAGTGACCAACTTACCGATTGGCTAAGTCGCGTCCACGGCCCCACTGATTTGATTTACTCTGATTTTCGCCCTGTACCCTTAGAGTTTCACTACTGCAATCCCAAGGGACTGTTTCCCCTGTTGAATGATAGCAAAACTAAAATCAATCCCCGTCTAGCCAATAGAGGTAAAAAACGGCAAGGGGATAGAGGCAAAAATGGCAGACCAGAAGCCCCCAGCCTTATCTACACTTTGAACCAGCTTCAACAAAGAGATATGCTGCCGGCGATTTATTTCATCTTCAGCCGTCGGGGATGCGATAAAGCCGTAGCGGAAGTGGGGGATTTATGGCTAGTTAATAACGAAGAATCCCAGATACTACGACGACAAATTGATGACTTTTTAGCCCGTAATCCGGAAGCTGGTCGTTCTGGACAAATAGCCCCTCTTTATCGAGGTGTTGCGGCTCACCATGCCGGGATTTTACCAGCTTGGAAAGTTTTGGTAGAAGAACTATTTCAACAAGGGCTGATTAAAGTCGTATTTGCTACAGAAACCTTGGCAGCCGGTATTAATATGCCTGCCCGGACAACGGTTATTTCTACCCTATCCAAACGCACCGATACCGGACACCGCCTATTGAACGCTTCGGAATTCTTACAAATGGCGGGTAGGGCTGGCCGTCGGGGGATGGATAAGCAAGGTCATGTGGTGACGGTGCAGACTCCTTTTGAAGGGTCAAAAGAAGCGGCCTATTTAGCTACATCCAAACCAGACCCCCTAGTCAGTCAGTTTACGCCTAGCTATGGCATGGTTTTGAATTTGCTGCAAACCCACACCATAGATGAAGCCAAGGAACTGATCGAACGCAGTTTTGGACAGTATATGGCGACTTTGCACTTAAGACCAGATTACGAAGAAATTGCGGCTTTAGAGGGGGAATTAGCCAAACTACAAGAACAAATCAACGCCGTTAACGAAAATGACGTTATTCTTTATGAAAAATTACGGCAACGGTTGAAAGTAGAACGTCAGCTATTAAAGACTCTACAAGAGCAAGCCCAGGAGGAGCGACAAGAACAAATTAAAATGCTCTTGGATTTTGCCATTTCGGGAACCCTGTTGAGTCTGAAGGGTAAAAACATTACAGCGTCCACACCCATAACAGCAGTTTTAGTTGGTAAAACCTCCGGTTCTACTCAATCTGCTTGCTTAGTCTGCTTGGGACAAGATAACAGATGGTATGTTGCCTCTACGGCGGATGTGGTGGATTTATATGCTGAATTACCACGGGTAGATGTGCCGCCAGACATCCTACCACCACCAGAATTGATGCTCAAACCAGGGCAATCCAGTCGTGGTGCAAAGGAAACAATGGCGATCGCTCAAAGTATCCCCGATCCTCAACAATCTCTGCATCTGTCCCCAGAGGTAGCCGAACAACTCAGTCGCACCGCCGCTATCCAAGCTCAATTAGAAGCCAATCCCCTGCATCAATCGGGTAATGTGTCCACAGTATTCAAAGCTCGCGCCCGCTATGTGGAACTGGAAGCCGAACTCGAACAAGTACAGGCGCAAGTAGAACAGCAATCTCAGCGCTATTGGGAAGAGTTTCTCAATTTAATTACCATCTTGCAGCAATTCGACTGCTTGGATAATCTAGTCCCCACCGCACTGGGTCAAATCGCTGCCGCTATTCGCGGGGAAAATGAACTGTGGTTAGGTCTAGCTTTAGCTAGTGGAGAGTTAAATAACTTAGACCCCCACCATTTAGCAGCCACTATCGCCGCTTTAGTTACAGAAACTCCCCGTCCAGATAGCAGAGTTAACTTCAACCTTTCCCCAGAAATAGACGACGCTTGGTCGAGATTACAAAAAATTCGTCGGGCGGTTTTAAAGGTGCAGTACCGACACGGTGTAGCCTTACCTGTAGGTTTGGAAAACCGCTATATCGGCTTGATTGCCCTTGTGGAACAGTGGGCTTTAGGAATCGAATGGGCTGAACTTTGCCAAAATACTACCTTAGATGAAGGTGATGTGGTGCGAATTTTACGCCGTTCTTTAGACTTATTATCCCAGATACCCCACGTTCCTAACTTACCCGATGTTTTACAGCGTAATGCCTATCGTGCTATGCAGCTAATTGATCGATTCCCGGTGAATGAAGTTGTGGAGTAGGGAGTGGGTCAATATTTAATTCTGTTAACTGTTGACAGTAACAAAACTTATTTGTTGTTGAGTGACGGGAAATCGGCAATAGGGAATTGTAGAAACTAAGAACGAAGTTATTTTTCTACGCCGAGGTGAATTGTGAACCCATCTCTTCCAGCCATTGCTACCACCTTAGCTTTACTACTGGGATATTCAGCTAACCCAGTAGTTGCACTACCAACTAACAATCATCAAAACCTGACCGTAGCCCAAACACCACAGTTAACAGATACCTTAATTGTCCCAGGGGAAAGGGTCGGCCCAGTGACACGCAAAACTACTAGGAGAGATTTAGCCAAAACTTTCGGCGCATCCCGCTTGGTTGATAAAACTATTGCTGGTGCTGAAGGTATAGGTAGTTTTGCTGCTACCCAAGTAAATCTCAGTCGTGGGCGATCATTTTTAGTGGTCTGGAGCGATAAAACTCGCACGAAACCCTCAGATGTGCGCGAATTGGGTAGTGCATGGAAAACTCGTGAAGGTATTGGAGTCGGAACTCCTTGGAGTGAGTTACGCAATAAGTTAGGTAACTTTAAACTATATGGACTGGGTTGGGACTACGGCGGTACAGTTCTGTTAGAAAGTAGCAAGTTATCACGCTACCAAGGAAAATTGCTTGTACGGGTAGATGCGGCTACCAATGCTAGTGAGAGATATCCTAAAGACTACCAAGCAGTTTTAGGCGATAGTACTTTCTCTTCTAGCGATCGCCACTGGAAGCCTCTAGGGATGAAGGTATCACAGTTAATTGTTATCCTCAATCCCAATTAATAAAACTGGCCAATACCTAAATCACTAGGTGATCCAATTTATCTCATTTTTCCCCACCTGATGGAAAAGTAGGCGATCGCTCTCACTTCTTACAGGTGCTATACATGAATGCTTACGTATTTGTAGCTATTTGACTAAAATTTTACCTGCTCTTAACTTAATTAATAGATTTAATGGGAAAATATACTGATAGCTAATTTGTAAAGAAAACTTTAATAATATCAAGTCCTTACTAGGTAAGACTTTTAGCGAATAGGCGCTTTATTAGCCCAAATCACTGAACTCTTACAACACAACTACTTTGCTTACGTTTACAAATTAGCTTTCGATGTCTACCCTAAATCAAATAATAATGGTTAATTTTAGTGTAGCTATATGTACTTACAACGGAGCTAGCCGCTTACCCCTAGTTCTAAATAAGCTTAAAGAGCAAATTAATACAGAACACTTTACATGGGAAGTTATTGTTATTGACAATAACAGCACAGATAAAACATCACAAGTTGTACTTGAGTTCCAAGCAAACTGGCCTCTATTCTGCAATCTTAAATATTTTTTTGAACCAAAGCAAGGTTTAGCCTATGCCAGACAAAGCGCAGTAGAAAAAGCCAGAGGTGAATTTATTGGATTTCTCGACGATGATAATCTACCAACTGTCGATTGGGTAGCGTCTGCCTATGATTTTGGTTGTAAACATCCTCAAGCAGGCGCATATGGTGGTCGTATTCAAGCTAATTTTGAAAAGAATCCTCCCCAGGACTTTAAAAAATTAGCATTGTTTCTCGCAGTGATTGATCGTGGAGCAAATGCTTATATTTACGAACGACGTAAAGGTGTACTTCCACCGGCAGCAGGATTAGTAGTTCGTAGAGAAGTCTGGTTAGAAAATGTACCTAGCCAACTATTCCTAGTCGGTAGAGTTAAAAAATCTATGCTGGCAAGCGAAGATTTAGAAGCGCTCGTATATATCCAAAATGCTGGTTGGGAAATTTGGTATAATCCCGCAATGCTTATGTATCATCAAATACCTCACTGGCGACTAGAAAAAAATTATCTAATATCGTTAGTGCGTGGTATTGGATTAGCGAGACACCACATCCGTATGCTGCGTCTACAATCCTGGCAAAGACCATTGTTTTTTATCATGTACTTAATCAGTGATGTCAGGCGTTTAATGATTCATTTATGGAAGCATAAAGGGAATATTAACGATAATTTAGTTACAAGTTGTGAGTTAGAGTTTCTTTTAAGCAGCCTTGTTAGTCCATTTTATCTTTTCTGGATACATAAAAACAAGGAAAAAAGTTATTCTTAATGTATGCACTTGCTTGTTAAGGGTTACAGAAGTATTTTTTTCTCAAGAAAAAAGATTGAACTCATAAAGGCAGCCCTTGACAAGCAAGACATTAGTGCAAATGTTTGATTTTGTTATATCTGCTTGTTTAGACAAACAATATCATAGGGTTTCTGGAATTAGATAATTATGTTCTTTCCCAGAACGGATATACCTAAATAAGCTGGCTTTATGTTGTCTAAGTTTCATGGAATAAATGCAGCAGAGTTTATAGAGATATAAGATTTTTTGACATCTTTAAATTAGGCGAGTCCGTAGAAAAGTTTTTTGAATACAAGAAAATAACAAGTTAAAATATGATGAGTCTCTCTAGCGCGGAAACCATTAGAGCATCTCTTCACAATGCTCTGGGAAAAATAGAAAGTTTTAAATCATGTGCGTTACTTGATTATCCAGATCATCCTAATATCGGAGATCATTTAATATGGCTTGGTGGGGTAATTTATCTGACCAATGTTATGAAAACCCAGATTAAATATACTTGTAGCCTACATAATTTCTCTCCAAAAACGTTGGAAGATAATATTGGTAAATCACCCATAGTGTTTCATGGGGGTGGCAATTTAGGAGATTTATGGACTGAACAACAAAAATTTAGAGAAGGGATTATTTCCAAATACCGCGATCGCCCGATTGTTATTCTACCTCAAAGTTTATATTTTAGGCATGAGGTTAACTTAATAAAAACAGCGAATATATTTAATTCTCATCCTAGTTTAACTATATTTCTGCGTGATGAACGTAGTTATAAAATAGCAAGAGAAGCTTTTGATAAGTGCCAAGTATTTAAGGCACCTGACATGGCTTTTCAGATGACGGACTTACAAGATATTTTCCATATTCAAAATACTAAATCATCAATATTGTATCTTTCTAGAAAAGATAGAGAAATCAATCAAAAGCAATCAGAGAATATTTTTGATTTGCCTAATTTAGTAGTTGAAGATTGGATTGCCTATGAATGGAAGTTTGGACATCCTACGAAAAAATTAGCCAAGTACGTTTCTACTTTATATAGAGAGGTATGGCAAAGGGGACTAGCTACTCCAATTGAATGGAATTCTCGACAAAAATGGCAAAATTCGTATCCATATGAAGTTGATTTCAATCATGTATATCAACCATCCATACATCAACTATCATGGAGTTTAATGCACAGTGGCGTTTATCAATTAAAGCAACATAGACTAGTTATAACCAATCGCTTACATGGACATATTATTTGTGTCCTTTTCAATATACCTCATGTATTTTTACCAAACAGCTATTACAAGAATGAGGCTTTCTACGAAGAATGGACAAAAGAAATTCCTGATTGCAGGTTTATTAAGGATACTTCCGAAGTAAAAATTGCTGTTCAAGAGCTATTAGCGTCAAGTACAGGTAAAGCAATCAATTAATATGGCTGTTGAAGGATTTCAAGGCTTTGTATTGTCAGGGTTTTGTCTTAGCCTGATGCCCTAATGATCTCAAAAATGCGATGTAGAGATGATTCTCACATAGTAGGATCATCTCTACGTGAGTCTATTAGTCTGGACAAAAATTACGTTTTTTGATTATCTGACTTAAATCTACCTGCAAAGAAATCTCGTTTACCTAAGTGCTTGGTTTGACGTTTAGTAACTCGCTCTCGCCACATCCGAAAACTCGATTCTTTCATTTCGCGTCTCATGAGGGCGATTACCTGTTTCTCCAACAGCCCAAATTGAGCTTCAATTGCTTCAAAAGGAGTTCTGTCTTCCCAAGCCATTTCAATAATGCGGTCTATAGTTTCCGTATCTAATTCTGGTAGTTTCATAATATTGAGAATGGGAACAAGCAATCTTTAAACACTCTGTTCTGTTTCTGTTGTTAGTTTCTGCCCAATTTTTGGTTCTGTACCTGCAAGCAAACGCTCAATATTACTCCGGTGACGCAAAACAACATACAAGCCACCAGCGATACCAAATAAAATGTAGGGTAAGGGTTGCTGTAAAACCACCATCACAATAGAGACGGCGATCGCTCCCATGATGGAACTAAGTGATACAATCCTTGATATTGCTACCACAACAGCAAATACACCAAAGGTAGCCAAACCCACCTGCCAATTCATGGCTAATAAAATCCCTAAGCTGGTAGCAACAGATTTGCCGCCTGTAAAGCCTAAGAAAATTGATTTACTATGTCCTAAAATGGCGGCGATACCTGCTAGAGTCACTAACCAAGGTTGCCACAGTTGAATATTTACCGTTGTAGGAATCAAACTTTGACTAGTGGCAAAGTTGAATAAATAGTAAACTAAAGCGATCGCCAGTACGCCTTTTAAGCAGTCAAGTCCTAAAACAAATGCTCCAGGCCCTTTACCCAAGGTTCTCAAAACATTGGTTGCTCCCGTGGAACCAGAACCCACTTCACGAATATCAATCCCCTTCAATTGTTTTACAGCAATATACCCGGTAGGAAAAGAACCCAACAGGTAAGCCACCACCACCACCGCACCGCATAAACTCAACCACAAGCCCATAATCGATTCACCAGAATTGATAGTCTATGGTCTATAGTTTACACTCCAGCAGTTTTCGAGTCATGACTTTTGCAGCTAGTTATTGCTGACACCAACGGAAATTTCTGACTCTTCATCTCGTGTCCGTTCTTCCCCAGGTACTGAATCGGAGAATTCAGCCGAGGGTGGTAAAGAAACGGTGATATCAGCCCCATTGATAATAACTCCCACTAGTCCTAGTTCTGCTTCCACTAGTTGATCAATGGCTTCAGCCATCATACTGTCTTGTGTATAGTTAACTCGTGATACGAGTACTATGCCATCACTATAGGGTTGAATTAACAAGGGGTCATTAGATACACTTAACGGACTAGTATCTAAAATAACTAAATCATAGCGTTCTCTCACATCTTCCATGAGCCGCCGCATTTCGCTAGATTCTAAAATAGCGGCAGATTGACGCACAGGCCCAGGACTAGGGATAATGTATAAATTTTCGACTTCAGGGACTAAGCGAATACATTCACTTAAGCTGCCATAATAACGCAGGGGTTCAAGTGTGGCATCCTCGTCGGGAGAAACTTTCAAAGAGGTGGAACGTGAAGGCGATCGCAAATCTGTCTCGATGATCAAGGTTCTTTTGCCAGCGCGGGCGGAGGCTATACCCAGGTTATAGGCGCTGGTTGTTTTACCTTCCTGGCTACTAGTACTAGTCACCAAAACCACTTTTAAGTTTCTACCACCAATGCGCCTTAAGTTACTGCGTAATTTCTCATAAAATTCTAAATACAAGGAATCTAGAGAAAGGATGACGGGTAGAGCTTCTGGTGGTAAATCATCCACTGGCAATACGGGTATTTCTCCCAACATTGCCACATCCCGTTGTTTGAGGCTGTCTCTGATAGCTTCTCTGGTGCGGAGTGTCCCTTCCAAGGAACCTAGTAAGAAAATCACCCCACCACCGACTATCAATCCTAAGAAACCACCCACGCCTAAGGTTAAAGGTACACTTTTGGGTTTTTTGGCATCAGCCGCTACTACAGGGGGTTGAGCAATACTAAAGCTGCTCACTGTCTCTGCTTCGGCTGTTTGAGCATCGGTGAGCTTGGCTTGCATTTGATCATAAACTGCTTTCTTCAACCCTACCGCTTGTTCTAAACGCGATCGCTCTAATTGTTTGTTGGGTATTTGGGAATATTCTTGCCGCAGTCGGATTTCGTCTCGTATTTGCTGGGCTAATTGTTGTTGTAGGGTTTCTTTTTGCGTTTGCAAAGCTACCATCTGGTTAGCTAGCTGCTGTCGGGCTGGATCTAAACTACTTTGGGCGCGGATACCACTAATATTTGTTGCCAAGGGTGCTGCTGTACCACCACCGCCAATTACTTCCGCCGCCCTTTGTTGGAGTAATTCTTCAGATGCTTGCTTTTGACGCTGCAACTGAATCATATTCGGGTGTTCTGGGCGCAAATCTTTACGGAGTAAAGCGATTTGTGATTCTGTCTGATAAATTTGCGATCGCAAGTTGGCGATAATTGGGTCAGCACTCAACGCCGAAGAAACATAAGATTGACCGACATCTAAACCCAACTTATCTTGCAAGCTGAAAATCTGCGCCTCAATTCCCGTAATAGTTTGGCGAATTACCCGTTGCTGATTTTGGCTACCAGTAACAGCACCAAGTAAACTACCATTTTCTGCGGCTAATATAGCAGGTCGTTCTATGCGATCGTACTGTTCCAATCTTTTTTCGGCTGCTTGTAGCTCAGACCTTGCTTGTGGTATGCGTTCATTGATTTTGCCAATAATAGCTTTTAGTCGCCCAGTATTAATATCACTACTGAGCTTGACCATTGCCTGCATCAGCTCCAGCAATATTTCCTGCGCCCGCTTGGGATCACTATCTTTATATGCCAGAGAAATGACATTAGATTCTAATTCTCCAGTCCGGGAGTTTCTTCTCGGCGGTGTAATTGCTACGCTGGAAGCGATTCTTCTTGACGGAATCTTCACCTTTGCCGACACATTATCAATTACTTGATCTGATAGCAGAACTTCCTGGTTTAATTCCTGACCTTGTTGCTGAATTTCGCTACCTGTCGTAGAAAATGATACCGGGGGTCGAGAATATGTCAGTGTACCGCTTGCTGTATAAGTAGGTGCTGGTTCTGGTTGGATAGCCACCACTGTTGACCCCGCTACAACTAAAGCAAAGCTGGCTAATCCAATCCATTTATATTTTTCAAAAGCAATAATATAGCTCTTAACAATTGGTGGGGTCATAAAAGAGACATATAAAATTAATGAAAATTTATGCGGTCAATCAACAAAATATTGTCACATTTAGTAGCTATTATTCATCATTCATGATTCATAAGTCACCTGAGTTACTTAATTCTTTATTTTCTGACATCAGTATTCAATGCAATCGCGTGCAGAAACACTTTACCTTTGTAATCTGGGGAAATTTAATTACTTAATTAATGTATCCAGATGTATCCAGTACAAAGGTGAAATTTCTGTTTCCCCAATCTCCCTAGCAGTTGATTATTTTTTAGCATTCCCTGACTACCGACTAAAGGTATCAAAGAAGTTGAGAAATGAGCGGACATTAAAGAATGGTTGAGTAATAGTACTGAGGAAATTTGTAATCCTGCCAATCAAGTTTCGTCCAACTACAATAACATCATTATCTTGTAGTGGCACATTCTGAGATACATCGCCTTCTAAAGCCTTTTTCCCATCTAGTCTTTGTGTAACTGCCTTGCCACGTTCCGGGTCAAAACGGACTAAAGCAATATCCCTAACGTTAGCAGTATCAAGATTAATTCCACCTAGTGCATCTATAAAAGTACTCCCATTAGGCAAAGCTTGAGTTACAAGACCACCAGCAGCATAGTTCAATACCCGGACTCTAATTTGTGGTGTCGCTAAGGTTGAACGGGCCACTAAATTGCGGTCATAACCGTCGTCTGTGCCGATTTCGCGGCGGGGAATAATTAACGCATCGCCATCTTGCAAACGTAAACTAGGTATTGAGCCATCATTTTGTAATGCTGCATATAAATCAATGGTTTGCGAAATTGCCGAACCATCAACTAATCGCCGACGTACTTGCACTTGGCGCAAATCTGCGCCAATGGTGGAACCACCCGCTACTTGCAAAGCATCCCCAATTCGGGGTAGTGCAGCATTCAAGTTATAAATACCTGGTCTGAAAACCTCCCCACTAATACTAATTTGTACAGGACGTGGGTTAGCTAGAGTGACGACAAAAAGCGGATCATTAAGAATCTGGCTCAAACTCAAGCGGATTTTTTCCTGTGCTTCTTCCAAACTCAAGCCTTGTACAGATACAATTCCTACCTGGGGAACGACAATATTGCCTTCTGCATTCACTTGGGCTTGAAAACTTGCATCTGGACGCTGTGAAGACAAAGATAAAACTACTACAGGATTAATCACAAAACGATTCAGCAAAGAGCGAATCTTTTCTTGTGCTTCTAGCAAGGTTAAACCTTGTAGGGGAACAGTCTCCAGTAGCGGCACTATGATATTGCCTTCTGGATTAATCGCTGCTTGAAAACTCAAATCTGGAAAGCGTTGAACAACAACGCTAACTGCATCTCCCGGCCCCAAGCGATAAGCACCAGGTGGGCGTTGAAATGTGACGTTGATTACATCACCAGGCCCCAATAAGTAACGGGTAAATTGGGGAGAAGTTTCGTTATTTGGATTCTGGGGTACAGCTTCCGTCTCTGGTGGAGGTGTAGGAAATAGTTGCCCGGAAGGAGGTAAAGTTTGAGCAATTACAGGCTGAAAGGGCGTAGCCAAGAAAACCCCTACCTGTATACTTACAAGGGATAAAGCGCAGAATGCACGCATATAATCATTGAAAACTATTAACATTGTTGAATTCAGAATATACCGCAAGGAGTAGCTGCCATTATGAACTAATTTTTAAACGGCCCGCCCATCAATGTGGATTGTACTGTTTCCCCTATAGACTTGGCTAATGGCCAAGTAGTTTCCACCTGGCCTAAAGGTTCCATCGGAATGAGAATGCTGACAGCTACCCATGGAGCGCGACTTTTGTGCAATTGTGCTAACTGATCCGCCAGAAACCAGCGCAATGGAGATGAATAGCCACCGTTGGGTAAGGCATACCATTGCAGGACTGCAAAGGTTTCCTGATCCGTAGATACGCGAAAAAACATCGCTTCAACTGGAACTTTTCCATTTTCCCCGACATTCCCAGGTTTTGTGGCGGTAAGTTGAGCAGAACGTGATTGTGCTACATCCCATTTCCCCCAGCGTAATTTTCCCCAACCACTAACATCTGTCCACTCTACTTCTGGTTGATTTTTGGGGCCGTTTTGCGGCAGTAACAGCAATAGTGCCTGATTGTTGGAACCTGCTTGCTTAAGAATCTGCAAAGACCATTTATGTTGGCCGATAACTTGCTCTATTTGATTAACAGTTTGCCAGCCAGGAAGATTTAAGCCTTTACTCCGTATTTCTCTCAATTCTTTGAGGTTGGCGATAGATGGTGGTTGTTTCCACTGCCAACGTCCACTCAGATAACCAGGTACTGCTCCCACTGTCAATAGTAGTAGGAATAACAAAAGCACTATCAAAGTATTTAAGTGCTTGTGGTTGAGAAATTTAGATAAAGGGATCATTAGTAAAAATTGCTATATTTACGCAAAATTTTACTGGAAAAAATGACACTATAGGTTCAGTAAAATCGTCAGTCTATCTACGTTTATACCCTAGAATCTGTACAACAAATTTATTCACTCTGTCCTAGTATGTGAAGTCTTGGTAAATTTTCTCTGCCAGATACCCAGAATTTACTTATAGATCAATACGGTTCAAGTAAGCAGGGGAAGCAGGGGAGGAAAGAGGGTTATTTTCAGAATTATTCTCTTCCCCTACCTTCACCAAAAAATTTCTTAACCGAATCTTCTATGTAATCATACTTGCACGATGATGATTTAATCAGTAATCTCAGGTGGAATTAGCTGGCTTTCCCCCTCTATTTCACTCTCTAGAGGTGCGGAGAAATAATCACTCATCCGATTCAATATTGGTATTAAAGACAACAGCATCAAAGCAGAGTAGAGGTCGCCTCCCCAGCTATCATGTAGCCATTTAAAAGCTGCTTCTTGGCCTGTGCCATGAAAAAAGCTAAGTATGGTGTTACGGATGATATTAGCAATTACACTAATAAGAACAGCAGTCGATAAAAACCAAACAGTTGTGCGGCGAGAAGATAAATTATCTGTCCAATAAAGCAGCATTAAACAAACGTAGATAGTTGTGAATAACATCTTTAAACCCGCACAGTAGGGAGCTACTTCAACTATTCTGCCAGATACGTAAATATTGATACCATCAACAACTGCATCCATACCAAACTGATTGAGAATGAAACCAGCTGTACCTGCAATAAAGCTTTGCAAAGGAAAAGTATAAGGGGCTATGAGATAAGGCATAGCCGTTGGGGTGGCTAAAAATAGCAGAAGTAAGGGAAAGCCTTGTAATTTCAAGCCAGGAAAACCCTTGAACCACAAGCATAACCCTGCCAAGATTGCGGGTAAGGAGAGATTCACCCATTCGGTAACACCAGTCAAATAAAACACTGCTCCAATGACGAGTAAAGTTGCTCCCAAGGGATGGGTTTTATTGGGTAGACGTTGCCATTGTTTGCGGTTACCCCAACTCAGATAAGCAGCAAATGGGATGCCGATAATGCCATGACTGAAATATTCGTGTTCTGTGCTGATGGTTTTATACAGCCAACCGTTTAACCAATGTAGTAAAACAGGAGCATATAGCAGGGCCAAAAGACCTAAAATGCCTATGCCTAATAATTGATCCGTGTTTCGGGTTCTAATTTGTTGCTGAAGTGCCATAAGCGTAAGCAATTCAAATTTTAAGTGTTCAAAAATCAGAATATATAAGTTGATCAACTCTCTTTGAGGGAGTTCAAAATTACGAATGCCATTGGTAATTGGTAATTTTGAAAACACCAATTACTTATTACGATATAGGAATCCGATTTGATTATTGAACAAACGTAAGTATTTGTAGGGTGGGTAATGTCCACCACGCTACGTATGATTCACAAATCAGAGAGTAGCCCTATATAACTTTGTGGGTGTTTAAAAAAATGCAGTACTGAAACTTATGCTACTTTACTTTCCTGGGTAGTAGATGCTGGTTTTTCGGGAAAATCTTCTACTGCTTTGGCTATAGCTGCTACAACTTCTCTAATTTGGCTTTGGTTCAAACCAGGATACATCGGTAAGGATAATATTTGCCTGGCTAGTTTTTCTGATTGGGGAAAATCTCCGGGTTTATAACCTAAATCAGTAAATGCTGGCTGTAAATGACAAGGAATCGGGTAATGGATGCCGGTTTGAATCCCTACGGCTGTCAGTTGTTCTTGGATGTGCTGACGTTCGACTGGACAGGAATCATCAATTTTAATCACGTAAAGATGATAAACATGACCCGTGCCACTCTGGTTTTGCATGGGGATAATACCAGCAGATGCTAGTGGTGCTAATTCTAGATCGTATGTTTGGGCGATGGTGAGGCGATCGCTATTCCATTGCGATAAATGAGGCAGTTTTTCCAGCAATACGGCTGCTTGTAAGGTATCCAGACGGCTATTTGTACCCAGTTCGACGTGAACATACTTCTGGGATGAACCATAATTACGTATGCTGGCAACTTTTTTGGCTATATCTGCATCGCTGGTTAGTAATATTCCCCCATCACCCAATGCACCTAAATTCTTGCTGGGATAAAAGCTAAAAGCGGCGGCTGTCCCCACGGAACCAGCTTGATATCCTTCTCTATGGGCTAGGTGTGCTTGGGCTGCGTCTTCAAAGATTAACACCTTGTGCGTTTGGGCAAAATCTATTAACTTTTGGGGTGATACCATCTGTCCATACAGATGTACAGGAATAATCGCTTTAGTATTGGTGGTGACGGCTTTGGCTGCTGCTTCTAAGTCAATTAAGGCTGTTAGGGGGTCACAATCTACGAGAATGGGTTTAGCACCTACTTGGAGAACACCAATTAGTGTGGCGACAAAAGTATTAGCGGGTAAGATTACTTCATCACCAGGGCCTATATTACAGGCTTTTAAACCCAAGGCGATCGCATCAGTTCCCGAAGCTACACCCACCCCATAACCCACTCCTGAGGCGGCTGCAAAGGCAGATTCAAACTCGGAAACTGCTTTGCCTAATATAAAGTCTCCCTGTTGTAATACTTTCTGAATCGCTTGCTGTATCTGATTTTCGATTGGCTGGTGTTGTGACTGCAAATCGACAAAAGGAATTTTTATAGTCATTTTACTCATTGCTGATTAGCCTCAAGAATAAATACCAGTAATTTATCTAGTTCTAATATGATGTATTTATTACATAACAGCCAATGGAGAAAAACTATATCACTCCAAATTCATAAATATTTCATGAATTCTGCTTGTGTGTTAATCTTACGTTGCTTAGATACTGGTTCTTGGCGGTGCTAGTGATCGCCCGCCCACTACGAGAGATAAATGACCAACGGAAAAAACGGACAAAAGAAAAAAGTGCTTCGGGTTTGTTATGGGCTTCAAAAGCTGGAACCATAACTTTGCTGATTCTATTGGAACTATAAGCTTGCCGTTGCAGCAAAGTTATGGGTAAGGTTACAAAAAAGCCGCCACGAGGACGGCTTTCTTAATATATGGGCAGTACCAGACTCGAACTGATGACATCCTGCTTGTAAGGCAGGCGCTCTACCAACTGAGCTAACCGCCCGTTCATTTCACTAACAATCAATATAGCAAAATATTTTGAATCGCGCTAGTATTTTGAGGAAAATTTTTTTAAGTATTTTTGAGAACCTGTAAATGCCCTCTGGTCGGACGCACGATCGCATTACTTTATGGGCGTTGCCGTTGGTGGCTGGTCTGACTTTCTGGCAGACTCGCTCTGGCAATGTCACTTTGTTGGTGGCTGGTGGGTTTATGTTTGGTGGGTTGATGTTCGGCCCTGATTTAGATATTTACTCGCGTCAATATCAGCGTTGGGGTTTTTTGCGCTGGATTTGGCTACCTTATCAAAAAAGTCTCCGGCATCGTTCTTTTCTATCCCACGGGCCGCTAATTGGGACAACACTGCGGGTTGTCTATCTCAGCAGCTTGTTGGCTATCTTGACAGTTGTGATTTTAGCAGTTGCTGATAAGCTCTGGAATGTGACTGTGACATGGCAGGATGTAGAGGTGACAGTGGGGCGATCGCTCGTTAGTTACAGCATGGAATTCTTCGCTTTATTTTTGGGTCTGGAACTGGGGGCGATGAGTCATTCTCTCAGTGATTGGGGCGGTTCGGCTTACAAGCGTTTCCGCAAGCAGGGGGTTCGGGGAATATTTCCTAGTAGCAAAACTAAGAAACGTAAGGTGACGAGTCGTCGGTCTACTGGCGGGAGAAAAAATCAAAAACGGTAATACTGGGAAATGCACAGGTACAAGGAGTATGGAATCAAATCATTTGGCAGCTTTGCAAGAATTAATTGAGGTGGTGGCGAAGTTGCGATCGCCTGATGGGGGTTGTCCCTGGGATTTGGCACAAACACCCCAAACGCTGACACCTTATGTAATTGAGGAGGCTTACGAGGTTGTAGATGCCATTAAGAGTGGAGATCAGGAGGCGATCGCTGAGGAGTTGGGTGATTTATTATTACAGGTAGTTTTACAAGCCCAAATCGCTAGTGAGTACGGGCAATTTTCTCTGCAAGACGTTGCCCAAGGTATCACTCAAAAGTTAATCCGCCGCCACCCTCATGTATTTGGTGATGTGTCGGTCAATAGTGTAGATGAGGTGCGGCAGAACTGGGAACAAATCAAAGCGGCAGAAAAAGGCAAACCATCAGAAGAAAGTCAAAAGCTGAGTACAAAACTTAGTCGCTATGGACGTACCCTACCCCCACTCACAGCCGCGATGAAAATTTCCCAAAAAGCTGCGGCTGTGGGTTTTGAGTGGGAGAATATAGATGGTGTGTGGGCAAAATTCCATGAAGAGTTACAGGAATTTCAACAAGCTTTAGCTGAGGAAACACCGGAACGCCAACAAGCCGAATTAGGTGATTTACTATTTGCCGTAATTCAGTTAGCCCGTTGGCATAATCTTGACCCTAGCGAAGGATTGCAAGGAACAAATCAGCGATTCGTCCAACGGTTACAAAAAATGGAGGCGGTAGTTGATCGCCCCCTTTCTGATTACAGTTTGGATGAGTTAGAAACTCTTTGGCAACAGGCTAAAGCCCAACTTGCTAAGGAGTAGACTTCCATTTGATATTGCAACCAATACTCGGTTTTTGCTCACTGTTCACAGGTTCACCCGCCAATACCGCATCAATGGCAGCGCGTAAATCTTCACCTGTTACGGGTTTACCGTTGCTAGGACGGCTATCATCTAATTGTCCTCTGTAGGCCAGGTGGCGATCGCTATCAAATACAAAGAAATCAGGGGTACAAGCAGCAGTATAAGCCTTAGCTGTCTCCTGTGTTTCGTCATAACAAAAAGGAAATTGCCAACCTAATTCTATTGCCAATGCTTTGAGAGATTCAGGCGCATCATCTGGGTAATTTTTTGCATCGTTGGCACTGATGGCGACGATTCCTAAATCACTTGTGGAATAATCCTGGCCTATTCGTGTTAATTCATCTTGAATGTGCTTCACAAACGGACAATGCCGACAAATAAACATTACTAATAGGGCTTTTTTATCGGCAAATGTAGAGAGAGAAATTGTCTTGCCAGATACTACGTCTGGTAGATGAAAATCTGGCGCTTGTGTGCCAATAGGCACCATTGTCGAAGCAGTTAAAGCCATAGTTCACCCGGTATCTTGATTTTGACAACGGCTCTTGCTGTTTGTCACAGTCAAAATAACATGAAATATCTCATAAATTTAGAGGCGGAAAAATTCCCGCCTCTGTTTTTGTTAAGTTATTTTTTTACAAAAATTAAGATTTATCTATTGCAAGTTTGTCAAAAGACTTAAAATTCCTTTTCCTGTAAATACTTCTAATGCGATTAAGGAGATGAAACCAATCATTGCCAAACGACCGTTGAGTATTTCTGCATAAGGGGTGAACCCAGTGCGATCGCCTTGCTCATCTACATATACTTTTGGCTCAATCGCAAAGTTGTTCATCAAACCTTGGTCGTCAACGATGGCATTGTTTGTACGCATTTTATTTTCCCCAGCTTAATCTGTTGTTAAGAACTGTAACAGATATATTAACTATTGTAAAGTATCTGAGTCCATCTGAAGATATATCATGGTGAATCGAGTTCACAACCACGTCTAAAGAACACCTTTAGCTTTTAGACAATTTCAGTTACACATAAAACTCCCAGAAGCCAATGGATCGATTCCGAGTAGAAGTTATAGCTAAAACACCAAACCCCCAGCAGGTGATTTACGCCGCAATGCACCAAGACTATACTGATGGGTTCGTGTTTGATGAGCGCGACTCCTGGCCCTCGGAGTCCGAATGTGGCGACATTATTATTAAACGCCTGTTAGCTGGGGAAAGAGGACACTATGGCCCGTTAGAACATCCCCAGATTGTTTTCAACTGCGGCTATTTTCCCCACAGCGTTATGCAGCAGGCGCGTACACATAGGGTTTCAGTATCATTTGATGTACAATCTTTTAGGTATACGGGTAACCAGTTTATTGATGTAGTCGAAGGTAGAAAAGACATTGAAGATGTTTTTTACCTGCGTCCTGTTGGTTATTACACAGATAGACAGGGCAAAAAATATTACTATTCTCCAGAACAAAGAGCCGCAGATTTGCAGTGGTGTTTAGAAGCGGCTAAACGTTACAAAGCTGATTTTGAAGGGGGAATGTCTGAAGAACACGCACGGGGTAAAGTACCCTTTGATTATCGCCAGCATTTTGTCGTCAGCTTTAACCTGCGCTCATTTTTGCACTTTTGTGATTTACGCAATAAGAAAGATGCACAACTGGAAATTCAAAAGTTGTGTGAACTGATGTGGCCTCATTTTGCAGAGTGGTCTCCGGCGATCGCTCAATGGTATGAAAAATCACGTCTGGGTCGAGCCAGGCTATCACCATAATTCAGATCCCTTTCCACTCATAGGTGTAATTTTATCGACCCTCGGCTAGCCACCGAGGGTTTTTTTTAGGTGTAAGGGTGTAAGGGTGTAAGGGTTTCAAATATTTATACCCCTATACCCCTGTACCCTTGTACCCCTATACCCCCCACCCAAACATAAGTTGCTCTGATTGATCGCATCCATTATTTTTTGTCAAGTCCTATTGACCTTTTGTAACAATATTGTTAAATTAATTTACATAAAGTAACAAACCAAGAAAAAAACTATGTATACCACCGTTAACGAAGCAGGCATTTTAAATAACTACGCTACCGAACCCAAAATGTATTACGCTACCTACCCCAACCAAGAGCAACAACGCCAATATGCTTTACAGGGTGCGTTTGCTACATTGATGATCACAACTTTAGTTTTGGTTGCTTTGGGCATTAGCTAAGATTTTTAAATTTCAATATCGCCGTATCTCATTGTCATTCGTACTTCTTCTATAAACCTCGGTTAGTTTCGCCGGGGTTTTTTGTTGCGCGGAGCGTGAATGCGAATAGATCAATATGAGATCACTAATCTAAAGCCAAAAAACTAAAATGAGATGAGCAATCCCCGTGAAAAACTAAAATGAAATGAGTAATCCCCGTGTTTTGTGCCTCGGCGAAGTTCTATTCGATTGTTTAGCTGATCAATTAGGGCTAAAGCTGGAAGAGGTAAAGTCTTGGACTGCTTATCCAGGAGGAGCGCCAGCTAATGTGGCTTGTGCTTTAGTGAAGTTGGGAACTCCCGCCGGATTTATTGGTGCTGTTGGTGAGGATGAGCCAGGAAATGCGCTGGTTAAGCTATTACAAGAAGTAGGTGTAGATACAACGGGTGTACAACGTCATTCTACTGCCCCAACAAGACAAGTCTATGTGGTTAGGGATCTAGCAGGCGATCGCACTTTCGCTGGCTTCGGTCAGTATGATACTTCTGAATTTGCTGATACGCATTTGCAAGCCAAGCAATTACCAGAGTCCGTGTTTCAAGAAGCAGATTTCCTGATTTTGGGTACTTTGGAGTTAGCCTATCCCGACAGTGAAAAAGCTATTCACCGAGCTTTGGAACTAGCTGAACAGTATGACCTGAAGATTGTGCTGGATGTTAACTGGCGGCCGGTATTTTGGCATGATGAAAATATTGCTAGGCAAAAAATTCAGGAAATTTTCAGACGCGTTGATTTTCTCAAGCTTGCCAAAGAAGAAGCTGAATGGTTATTCGACACCTCAGATCCAGGCGCTATTACTTACCGTTTAGGCTCCATTGAGGGGGTATTAGTAACTGATGGCAAAAATGGCTGTGCTTATTGCTTAGGTGAGAATGAAGGTAAAATACCTGCTTTTGCAGTCTCTGTAGTAGATACCACGGGTGCAGGAGATAGCTTTCTGGCAGGGTTTATCCATCAACTGAGTCAACATGGCATTCACAACTTGAATGATGCAGAGACAGCAAAGCGCATTATTACTTATGCTAGTGCTGTAGGGGCGTTGACTACTACTAAAGCAGGTGCGATCGCTTCTCAACCCACTGCTATGGAAGTGGAAACTTTTCTAGCCTCTCATAAAAGTTAGCTAAAACAGCAATTCATCTCATTGCTTCTGCTGTCGGAGTAAGCGGTGAGATGAATTGATTGGGGTTAAAGCCCTGTTCCAATTCTTTGCTTGTGACTTGAAAGGGGGTATAGGGGTGTAGGGGTGTAGGGGGAAGATATCTTTTATTTATGATTGTGAAACTTATTTCATTGGGACTGCCTTCTCTACTGTCGCTTCTCGCTGTGATACCTCTACCTAAAGCATTATTTCCAAAATTTCCCAGTAAACCTGTCTGCTCAACACTTATTTTGCCTTAGCTCAATCAATGCCTGAGGTTTCCGTGACTAAAATCTATCTAAAATAGTTATAGTTGTAGCACTCAATTTGGCTGCTCTGTTATCTCTTGCCTAACTAGAGGAGAACCGAGAGTTTTGCCTACCAGGGTATTTCGGTTATTTGATTTCAAATCGAGTCACAGTATACATTACTGTGTTATCTTTCTTTTATCAAAAAAGGGCGAACGAGGGGACTTGAACCCCCGAATGGTGGAACCACAATCCACTGCCTTAACCACTTGGCTACGCCCGCCACACACATTCTTGATTATAGCACCTGTTTAGTAAATTTATCCAGAATTTTTTTTTGTGAGGAACGGACTTTGCTGATTGAGAGTCTTGGGAATGCAAATTGATTTAGCGAATTAAAGTTAGGAAATATGAAACCCCTGACCATTATGGCATCGGTAGGAGCCTTAGGATTAGCGGCTGTGTTGGGAGTAACAATGGCGAAAACCAACCCTAATCAGACTGAATATGAAGAGTATGCTGTGCAACGGTTGACAGGATACTTAAAGAATGATGTCTGCAATAAAACAACAAAGCTCTTAGAACGTTTAATTAATTACAACTGTGACAAATTGATAGATTCCGCTAACCCTCAACTCCGGCAACTCCTCTCAGCTACGACAGAAAGACAAGACTTTGCTCTGTTTAGCATTTACCGTACAGAATTAAAATTAAGTACTTGGATGCCGTCTTACAAGTTTGAAACGGTGGGAGCTTTTAATAATTTTTACACTTATACAGCAGAAGAACAGTGATAGGTAAATGAGAAAAATTAATGACTGTTGACTTTCTGTAACATAATAAAAATAGTTACAAAAAGTTTCACCATTGCCCATGACATCTGCTTATCTGCTTGTATCCCACGGCAGCCGAGATCCACGTCCAGAAATCGCTATGCAGCAAATAGCAGGACTGGTAGCTGAAAAATTACATCTTCCAGAAAAGTTGGTGGGAACAGGATATTTGGAGGTGGTTTCTGAACCTTTGCATGAGCAGATCAGAAATTTTGCTCAAATTACTGTAGCTTGTGGGTGTCATCATCTGAAAATTATACCTTTGTTTCTGCTTCCGGGTGTTCATGTGATGACGGACATTCCTAGTGAAGTAACACAGGCGCAACAGGCTGTAGGTAAAGATACGCTGATTGAATTACAGCCATACTTGGGCAGTCATCCGGGTTTACCAATATTTCTCCAAAAGCAAATCGCTACTATAAAGGCAGAAGCGTGGATTCTTTTATCTCATGGTAGCCGTCGCCCAGGTTCTCAAAAACCAGTGGAAACAATGGCGACATATATAGGCGGAGTGGCTGCTTACTGGTCTGTGGCTCCTAGTTTAGAGTCAAGAGTTCAAGAATTGATTGCTATCGGTTACAGAGAAATTGCAATTTTGCCATACTTTCTATTCTCCGGCGGCATAACTGATGCGATCGCTCAAGCGGTTGAAGCGCTAAAATTACAATTTCCTGGGGTAAGTTTATACTTGGCTGAACCTTTGGGAGTTAGTGGAGAATTAGCCGATTTAATTGGGGATTTGATTTACACATGAACCGCACAGACAATGAGGGGCAAAAGAGTTTGGGTAAGGTCTATTTAGTAGGTGCGGGGCCAGGTGATCCAGGACTGATGACGGTGAAAGGCAAAGGTATATTAGAATGTGCCGATGTGGTCATATATGATGCTTTAGTCAGTCCAGCGATTTTGTCAATGATTAATCCCCAAGCAGAGCAAATTAACGCTGGTAAGCGTATGGGGAGACATTCGTTGTTGCAGGACGAAACAACTCAACTACTAATTGAACAAGCCCAAAATCACGCCGTTGTTGTGCGCTTAAAAGGTGGCGACCCCTTTATTTTCGGTCGTGGTGGGGAAGAGATGGCTGATTTGATTGCGGCTGGGGTTCCGGTGGAGGTTGTACCAGGTATTACATCTGGAATTGCAGCGCCAGCGTATGCGGGGATTCCCTTAACTCATCGCTTGTATAGTTCATCTGTGACTTTTGTGACTGGGCATGAGTCGGCGGGTAAGTATAGACCGAAAGTAAATTGGCAAGCGATCGCCCACGGTTCGGAAACGATTGTCATTTATATGGGCATCCACAATCTACCTTATATTGTGGAACAGTTAAAGACGGCTGGTTTGAGTTTAGCAACACCGATTGCTTTAGTGCGTTGGGGTACACGTCCCGAACAAGAAGAATTAATTGGTGAGTTAGGGACAATTATAGAACTAGTGGAGAAAACCGGATTTGAAGCGCCAGCGATCGCAGTCATTGGCTCTGTGGTCAATATGCACAGTATTTTATCTGTAGCAGGTCGTGTTCATTGATTTGTCAATGTGTCTACATCTAATACCGTTTCTTGATGTAGCTTGCCTGGCGTAGCCATAGATGCACTTTATTCTGTACTGTAGAGACGTTGCATACAACATCTCTACATCATTTATTTGGTGCAACTTCATAGAGAATTGGTATAAGCAGGTAATTGCTAATAGTTGATATTAGGTAATGTGTTTAAAAATTACTTTTAGCAAATCACCTTGATTAAAAGGTTTAGTTAAGTGACCTGATGCTCTGACTATCTTGGCTCTCGCTCTATTGACTAGTCCAGCTTTTGCTGTCACCATAATTACAGGTGTGTTTTTGAAATATGAATGTTTGCGTAATAAAGAACATAACTCATAGCCGTCTAAATCAGGCATATCAACGTTGATTAAAATGATATCTGGCTTTGTACAGAGAATTTCCATTAATGCTTTTAGAGAATCTGTAACGCCAATTACTGCAAATATTTGATCATCTAAAAAGTTTTTAATCTTATTTAGCACAGTTGGATCATCATCAATACAAAAGATTGTATATATCTTCTTATCAGCCGACGTGGGCGATATCTGTGAATATCCGTGATTAATAGTATTAGGTTGAGATACATATCGCTTTGAATATTCTATAGATTTATTAGTATTTATTTGCGGTAAGCGTGGCTCAGGCTTAGGCTGAGTATGCGGAGGAGGCGTAAATTTAGTACTACGTTTGCTGTTAACTGGTATTTGGTTACTTTCTGTAGACGTAGATATCTCTTGACTAGATGCTTCTCTGCGGAATGCTTCAGGAACACGCCCGTGCTGTTGACACTGTTCGACTAATAACCGAACATTCAAATAGCAAAATTTAGGCAAATCATCTAAAAAACTTTCAGGAATAAATTCATAACTTCCTTCTTCCAGCATGAGAAATGATTCTACTACTTCTAATGCTAATTGTTCTATCAGGACGGCTGCTTGTGATGAACTAATATATTTCTGATTGACTAACCAACAAATAGCTAAATAATCAGGATTGGGTATAGCTTGATTTTCAATTCCTGTTTCAAATATTGCTCGTAACTGCTCGTTAATTTCTTTAGGTAGGGTGGCAATTTGTGGACTTAAGTTTCCTAAATGTCTATAAAGAGGTTCAAACATCCTCTCTGAATAGCAGGCATAAATGAGCTTACCTTCTTCTACGTATATAGACCAGGTGCCTGAAGTACTAAATACTTGTAAACAACCAGTGATTGTCTTCCCAGTGATTTTTTTTAATAAAGATAGGGGTTGTATTTTCTGAAAAAATCTGTATCTAGTAATCGGAAGTGTTTTCATGGCGATCGCTCTGTTATTAAATCAAGATTTAAAATAAAAATTAGTGAAAAGGCTTTTACTGTAGGCAAATATATTTCTGAGGATCTGTTTAGCTAAATTCGGCAATTTACAGTTAAGTCAACACAGTCAGTCTTTATTTTTTATTTTCATGGCAATATTTCCACTAAGCAGTTGCCCTAAAGATGTGCAACTCCCCTGAGTGGAATAGTTTCATGATGTCAAACAGAAAAATTGCTCAACCGATTACTAGAAAACATTCTTTCAAAAATCAGGTTGCTTTTCTGTATCTTTCATTAACTTGGCTAATCTAACAGTACCTTAAGTACTACACGTATAGTTATTGGCTCAAACCCATCAGTAGCAAAAGTATTATCTGTGTTTTTACTGTATAACGTAAAATTAAGGTATATCAGACTTAAATACGGTTACATCACAAAATACTAGTTTTTTTGCTTACTACGTAAGTATTGCTTTAGTAGTTACCCAAGTTTGAGATTTTAGAGATGTTGTTTGCCAGATTTTCTACTGCCATCACTTGCAAAATGTCAATAGCATATTTTCATTATAAAAATCCTATTTTTTCCAACGGTAGATACGCAAGTAATGGCTCACTAAAAGCTAGGTTACTCCAATTTATCTAGGCAAATAAAAATAATATATAAACTTTATGACTAATGCTTAAAGGAAATGTGAATGACGGTAAAATCAGAATGGTGTTTAAACACGTATTGACTCATTAGTTATCCTGAGGGTAAAAAACCGTACAGTAGAAACCAAATTTTTATAATTACTTAACATTGAATTGATTCATTTGTCCCCAATCCTGAATGTTGAACGAATTTTACCTAGAAGTTGAAGAAAACAGCGCACGCATCGACCGTTACCTCGCAGAAGAATTACCAGATTTATCCCGTTCTCGGATTCAGCAGTTAATTGAACAGGGGAAAGTCCAAGTTAATGGCGAAGTTTGCACATCTAAAAAGATTAACCTGAAAGTAGGCGATCGCATCACTTTAGAGGTTCCTGAAGCGCAACCCCTAGAACTACAAGCAGAAGATATTCCCCTAGATATTCTCTACGAAGATGACCAGTTACTCATTCTCAACAAACCGGCTGGTTTAGTCGTCCACCCTGCACCAGGACATTCTCATGGCACATTGGTAAATGCTTTGTTGGCACATTGTCCTCATCTTCCTGGTATTGGTGGTGTGCAGAGGCCGGGAATTGTCCATCGTTTAGATAAAGATACAACAGGGGCAATTGCGATCGCTAAAACCGACATCGCGTATAAACACATCCAAGCACAACTCCAAACCAAAACCGCACGACGAGAATATTTAGGTGTAGTTTACGGTGCGCCAAAAACTTCAAGTGGCAAAGTAGATTTACCCATCGGTCGCCATCCCCAAGACCGCAAGAAAATGGCTGTTGTCCCTGTAGAAGAAGGGGGAAGGTCAGCCATCACCCATTGGCAAATACAGGAACGCTTGGGAAACTTCACCCTAATTCATTTCCAACTCGAAACCGGACGCACTCACCAAATTCGAGTTCACAGCGCCAAAATAGGTCATCCTATCGTCGGCGACCCCGTTTATGGTTCCGGTCGTTCTGTTGGTGTAAATTTACCTGGTCAAGCACTCCACGCTTGGCGATTGAGATTGCAACATCCAATTACAGGAGATTCGGTTGAAGTTACGGCAACGCCTCCACAAAGTTTTACAACGCTCTTAGAAATTCTTAGACGCAGAGCAGCTATCTATTCTTAACAGACGCGATTAACCGCGTCTATAAATAATGATGCGCGTTTGCAAAGCATCCCGCAGGGAAGCGCGATAAAAAAATTTTCGATGTTTTGTTACTCAAATTCACAAAACATTACATATAGGTTTTTCTTGATAAATCAAATAATTGCTCCTAATAATGCGCGAATTGCTTATAGACAGCAGTTAACAGGCTATTAATAATTATGATGAATATTAGTCTTGAAAACTATTATCATTTTTAGCTACAAAATAAAAACCAAAGATTGTTATTTAAAACACAGACTTTTTTTGACAGAAAGCCTGCTTTAGCTTTTTTTATCAATTCCTACTGTCAGCATAAAAGCATATATAAGCTTGATTTGCTACCACAATATAAATTGTACTTGAGGGTTTATTAAGTAAAGTAAACAATATTATTTAATTGTTAAACAGGTTTTCATATAAAAGCATTACAAGCTTTATAAAATAATAATTTTTGGATAAGTCTGTATGGATTAATACTATCTTACAAAACTTAACAATAAATTTACTCAAGCCATATATAAAATACGAACTAAGGTTTTAAAAGCAATTAAAAACAGAAAACAAATTGCCGTTTTTTCTAATAAGAAATAGTACATATTTGCAGTTCTCCAAAATAATTAATGGGGGTGAATGCTGCTGAAAAATTTGTTTTCTAAGTAGCAATAATAATTGCTATCAACCTTATAACAAGCTGCAATGAACTTTAGGAGGAAAGAAAGATGCTTGATGCTTTTTCCAAAGTAGTTGAACAGGCAGATAGAAAAGGTAATTATCTCAGTGGAGATGAAATCAACGCATTATCGGCATTAGTTGCTGATAGTAATAAGCGGTTAGATATAGTTAACAGACTAACAAGTAATGCTTCCTCCATTGTGGCTAATGCTTATCGTGCTTTAGTTGCTGAGCGTCCACAAATATTTAATGCTGGTGGTGCTTGTTTCCACAACCGTAACCAAGCTGCTTGTATCCGTGATTTAGGATTTATTCTGCGTTACGTCACCTATTCTGTATTAGCAGGTGATGCTAGTGTCATGGACGATCGCTGCTTAAATGGTCTGCGGGAAACATATCAAGCTTTGGGTACTCCTGGCGATGCAGTAGCATCTGGAATCCAAAAAATGAAAGATGCTGCAATTGCAATTGCCAATGACTCTAAAGGCATTACTAAAGGGGATTGTAGTCAGTTAATTGCTGAATTAGCCAGCTATTTTGATCGCGCTGCTTCTGCGGTTGTTTAATTAGATTTTTTTCCAAAACTTTTTTCAAACTGACTGTTAGTAATTAATCACAGATCAAGGAGATTAGGAGAAGTATGAAAACACCTTTGACCGAAGCGATTTCTGCTGCTGATGTTCGTGGTTCTTACCTCAGCAACACTGAAATGCAAGCAGTTTTTGGTCGTTTTAACCGCGCTCGTGCTGGTTTAGCAGCTGCTCAAGCATTCTCTAACAATGGCAAAAAATGGGCAGAAGCAGCAGCAAATCATGTTTATCAAAAATTCCCTTACACCACTCAAATGAGTGGGCCTCAATACGCTTCTACTCCAGAAGGTAAATCCAAATGTGTTCGTGATATTGACCACTATCTTCGTACTATTAGCTATTGCTGCGTAGTTGGTGGTACTGGCCCCTTAGATGAATATGTAGTATCTGGTTTAAGCGAACTCAACAGCGCCCTTGGTTTATCTCCTAGCTGGTATGTAGCTGCACTAGAATTTGTCCGCGATAATCACGGTTTAAATGGTGATGTTGCAGGTGAAGCTAACATCTACCTGAACTATGCAATTAACGCTTTAAGTTAAGACAAAGCTTGTGGGTCTTGGGAAATAGGTAATTGCTCAATTTAAGTGAGTTACTTTGTAACTGCTTTGAACATAATTGCAGCATTTCCTAATTCCCAAGACCCAAATTTATAATCAAAAAAATTGAGGAAGGAGCGTTTGTCAAAATGAGTAGTTCAGTCGCAGAAAGGCTGGCAATTAGAGATGCCATCGGTAATAAAGTTGAACTGCGCCAAAATTGGAGCGAAGATGATTTACAACAAGTATTCCGGGCTGCTTATGAACAAATTTTTGGGCGGCAAGGAATATATGCTAGCCAAAAATTTACGAGTGCGGAAGCTTTGTTAAGAAATGGCAAAATCAGTGTGCGGCAATTTGTGGAGATTTTAGCCAAATCTGAATTTTACAAAGAATGCTTTTTTTATAAAAACTCTCAAGTGCGTTTGATCGAATTAAACTATAAGCATTTACTGGGACGCGCACCGTACGATCAATCAGAGATTGCTGATCATGTAGACATTTATGCTGCTCGTGGCTACGATGCTGACATTGATGCTTACATTTACAGTTCAGAATACGAAAATGCTTTTGGTAATTCTATTGTTCCTTATTACCGAGGATTTCAATCAATTCCTGGGATGAAAACAGTAGGATTTAATCGCATATGTGAGCTTTATCGTGGTAGGGGTAATAGCGATAATGCACAAATAGGACGGAAAAATTCTCGTTTACGAACAAAAGTTTCCCTGAATTTGCCTAATGGAATTTTGCCACCAACTTCCGCCGGGACAAATTTCGTTTCCGCAGCACCAACGTTAATCAGTTCTGCGACAAAGGGTGATAATCGGATGTTTGTGATTGAAGCGATCGCTGGTGGATTGAATACAAATGTAGCAGTCCGTCGCAGCCGCCAGGTTTACACCGTTTCCTATGAAAGACTTTCTGCTACTTACCAAGAAATTCATCAGCGTGGTGGAAAGATAGTCAAGATTTCCCAAGTGTAGAAATGGTTGCTAGATACCCGACTCCCTCAAGTCGGGTATCTGAGTAAATTTTAAATTTCGGAGCGAAGTGATGTGACTGCTGAACCAATTCTTTCTCCAGAAACAGCGATCGCTGCTTTATCTGATGAGGATAACCAAATTCGTTATTATGCTGCTTGGTGGCTGGGTAAACATAACGTACAGGCTGGTTGTGCGGCGCTATGTGCAGCCTTATTTGATGAACGCTATCGCATACCACTAGGAGGGTATCCTCTGCGTCGTCAGGCTGCACGGGCTTTAGGAATGTTGAAAAATCCCCAAGCTGTACCAGCGTTAATTGCAGCATTAGAATGTGATGAGGATTTACGTCTCAGGGAAGCAGTAATTTGCTCTTTAGCGGCGATCGGTGACAAACGAGCTGTGATTCCTTTGCTCAATCTTTTGCAATCAACTCAAGCACAACCTTATGAAGCTTTAATCGAGGCTTTAGCTACTCTACAAGTTTGGTCAGCCCGTCCACAAATTGAACCTTTTCTGAAGCATTATTCTGAGCGTGTGCAATGTGCAGCTGCTCGATATTTGTATCTGCTAACCCAAGAATCTGAATACATTGAACGTATTGTCAAAAATCTCAATCACGACAATATGTATTTACGTTGGGCGGCGGTATTTGACTTGGGTGCAGTTGCTCATCAACAGGCAGTACAGGCAATCTTAGCAGCTCAGGTTCCTAATAGCTTAAAGCTCTTAAATTTAAAGCGTATTCTTGAAGCTATGTTGAACAACAATAGTGTTAATCAGGAAAAAGCATCTGTATTATTTGGAGCAATTGATGATTTATTAATTCAACTTTAAAACTAATAACTGAATATTAAGGATTGGGGATTGGTCTGTTCTTACATCTCCAGTCCATTTTGTGCTGCATTGTTTTATCCACAAAGAAATTTATGAATCAAGCCTCATTTAGCGTACAAATCAATAGCAATGGAACCCCGGAAGAAGCGATGCCTACGGTAAGCTACGCTAATCCTACTATTCACTCTACGGCTGCCGATGCAACACGAGATGCCGCCGCTATTACCACCTTAATCGCAGCATTACATCATCACCATCCTGCTGTTAGAAGTGCGGCTGTAGATGAATTAATCAAATTGGGAAGCATCACAGTGAATTTGTTAATTGCTGCTTATGATGATTCTCAAGATCAAGGTTTTCAAGCCCAAATCATTCAAGTTTTAGCTCAAATTGGTGATGCAAAGGCGCTAAACTTATTAGCCGAGGTGGTGGGGACAAGTCTAGCTAATCACTGTCAAGGTAATGTCCGCCGCATTGCTGCAAGAGGGTTAGGCAAAATCGCCAGCACCACCAGCAATACAGAAATTATCAACTACGCCCAAGAAAAGTTAATTTGGGCATTACTTACGCCTGAAGATTGGGGTCTACGTTATGCTGCTGCGGTCTCTTTACAAGAAATTGCCACGCCAAAAGCTAAAGCTGCTTTACAACAAGCGATCGCCCAAGAAACTGATCCCGTTGTTCGCACACGTATGGTGATCGCTTTGAGTGAGGAAGCAAGGGAGAGGAACTGAGAGATTTCCCCAATCCTTAGATCCCTGAAAATGTTGCGAAAGATTAATTTTACGTTTATTCACAAAAACCATCCTGTGGAAAAAAATGGCGTAAAACAGCAATAGATTGTTATCACTAGGTTTTTGCAACTCTTAAAAAATAATTAAGACACCAATATTTTGCCTAAAATCACTGATTTATGAAGTTGTGTTACGAAAGAATAGCCTTTTTCTCAGTTCCAGCCCTTGTATGTAAAGCATTTGAGGGGGTTCTTATTCATGCAACTTATTTATTCACAATTTGTAACAAAATAAGGATCTATAGCATTGTATAAACATAAGCTGGAGGGGTTAAACGACAGACAAAAGTTAAACGAGGCAATCGATTCACAAAGTTTGCCAGCTTCTCATAAAATCACCCCAGTTTCTCATTTTTCTCATTCATGGAAGTGGCAAGAAATTTTGAGACTACCTGAGAAGCCGTTTGATCCCTGGTCTGTTGACAACCGTTTCCAAGAAATAAAACATAGCCAGTTTTAATTCAGACATCTCTCAAACCAGAATTAGGAGATTAAAGTCCATGACATTAGACGTATTTACCAAGGTGGTTTCTCAAGCTGACTCCAGAGGCGAGTTCCTGAGCAACGAACAACTAGACGCATTGGCAAACGTTGTTAAAGAAGGCAACAAGCGCTTGGATGTTGTTAACCGCATCACCAGCAACGCTTCTGCGATCGTTACCAACGCTGCTCGTGCGTTGTTTGAAGAACAACCCCAGTTGATTGCTCCTGGTGGTAACGCTTACACCAACCGTCGCATGGCTGCTTGTCTACGCGACATGGAAATCATCTTGCGTTACGTCACCTACGCTATCCTCGCTGGCGACGCTAGTGTTCTAGACGATCGCTGCTTGAACGGCTTGCGCGAAACATACCAAGCTTTGGGAACTCCTGGTTCTTCCGTAGCTGTTGGCGTTCAAAAAATGAAAGATGCTGCTGTTGGCATCGCTAACGACCCCAACGGTATCACCAAAGGTGATTGCAGCCAATTGATCTCTGAAGTTGCTAGCTACTTTGATCGCGCTGCTGCTGCTGTTGGTTAATTTTAACTGAACAAGTCCAGCACCTACTGAAACCTAATTATTTTAGGTAACAGGTAAAAACTACGAAATTACTAAGGAGAATTTTACATCATGGTTAAAACCCCCATTACCGAAGCAATCGCAGCTGCTGATACCCAAGGTCGTTTCTTAGGTAACACCGAATTACAATCAGCTCGTGGTCGTTATGAGCGCGCTGCTGCTAGCTTAGAAGCTGCTCGCGGTTTGACTTCCAACGCTCAGCGCTTGATCGATGGTGCAACCCAAGCTGTTTACCAAAAATTCCCCTACACCACCCAAACCCCTGGCCCTCAGTTCGCTGCTGACAGCCGTGGTAAATCCAAGTGCGCTCGTGACGTTGGTCACTACCTACGCATCATCACCTATAGCTTAGTTGCTGGTGGTACTGGCCCCTTGGATGAATACCTAATTGCTGGTTTGGCTGAAATCAACAGCACCTTTGACCTATCTCCTAGCTGGTATGTTGAAGCTCTGAAGCACATCAAAGCTAATCATGGTTTGAGCGGTCAAGCTGCTAACGAAGCTAACACCTACATCGACTACGCTATCAACGCTCTCAGCTAGATAGCTTCCTGCCCGGAAAGGGGTGCAAGTGCTGGATGTAGTCATCACCTAGCAGTTGAATCTCGTTCCGGGCATAGTTTTATCTAGGAATAGCTGTCGGTAGTTATAATCGGCAAAAACAATAGGGGAAACTTAAAATGGCAATTACAGCAGCAGCATCTAGGCTGGGAACAGAGCCTTTTAGCGACGCACCTAAAGTAGAATTACGCCCCAAAGCTAGCAGAGAAGAAGTAGAGTTAGTAATTCGCGCCGTCTATCGGCACGTTTTGGGCAATGATTACATACTGGCATCAGAGCGCCTTGTAAGTGCAGAGTCTCTATTGAGAGATGGCAATCTGACAGTACGTGAATTTGTGCGTAGCGTTGCTAAATCAGAACTCTACAAAAAGAAATTTTTCTACAACAGCTTCCAAACTCGGCTAATCGAACTTAACTACAAACACCTGTTAGGTCGCGCGCCTTATGATGAGTCAGAAGTTGTTTACCACTTGGACTTGTACCAAAACAAAGGTTACGATGCCGAAATAGACTCCTACATAGATTCATGGGAGTATCAAAGCAATTTCGGTGATAACGTCGTTCCTTACTACCGTGGTTTCGAGACTCAAGTAGGACAGAAAACCGCAGGTTTTAACCGGATATTCCGTTTATACCGTGGTTACGCCAACAGCGATCGCGCTCAAGTAGAAGGGACAAAATCTCGATTAGCGCGGGAGTTAGCTAGCAACAAAGCTTCTACAATTGTTGGGCCATCTGGAACTAATGATAGTTGGGGTTTCCGGGCTTCAGCAGATGTCGCTCCCAAGAAAAACTTGGGTAATGCCGTTGGAGAAGGCGATCGCGTATATCGACTAGAAGTTACCGGAATCCGTAGTCCTGGCTACCCCAGTGTACGACGGAGTAGCACGGTATTCATAGTACCTTACGAGCGACTCTCTGACAAGATCCAGCAAGTTCACAAGCAAGGTGGCAAAATCGTTAGCGTCACCTCTGCGTAAAATAAGTTGATTTTGTCAGTAGTCAGTGTTAAACGGTTAACTATCAACGGTTAACTGTCAACTAAGATTACAACAATAGGAGATAGAGAAGTAATGTTCGGTCAAACCACACTTGGGTCTGCTGGTAGCGTTTCTTCCTCTGCTAGCCGGATATTTCGTTACGAAGTCGTAGGCTTGCGGCAAAACTCAGAAACCGACAAAAACAAATACAACATTCGTAATAGTGGCAGCGTATTTATTACAGTGCCATATAGCCGACTGAATGAAGAATACCAAAGGATTACTCGCTTGGGTGGCAAAATCGTCAAGATTGAGCAATTGACTTCCGCAGAGGCATAACAGCGCCCTGGTAATGATAGAACCCAGTGTGGAAGAATTTCCCGCAGACAACGGGCCACAGCTAACACCAGAACTAGCCATAGCTAATCTGCAATCATCAGACTTAAGTCTCCGCTATTATGCTGCTTGGTGGTTAGGTAAGTATCGGGTGAAGGAAGGTGCTGCTGTTGATGGTTTAATTGCAGCCTTAGAGGATGAAGCCGATAGAACTGAACTTGGTGGTTATCCTTTGCGGCGCAATGCAGCCAGGGCATTAGGGAAATTGGGCGATCGTAAAGCCGTACCAAGCTTAATTAACTGCTTGGATTGTCCTGACTTTTACGTGCGTGAAGCAGCAGCCCAATCTCTGGAAATGCTCAAAGATAAAGCAGCAGCACCAGCACTCATCAAATTACTGGATGGGGGAGTCGCACAGGCCGTGCAAGTAACAGGGCGACCTCATCTAGTCCAACCCTACGAAGCAGTATTAGAAGCCTTAGGAGCTATTGGTGCTACTGATGCCATTCCTCTGATTCAGCCATTTCTAAAGCATCCAGTCTCACGAGTGCAGTGCGCCGCCGCTAGAGCAATGTATCAACTGACGCAAGAACCAGTATATGGAGAGCTGCTGGTAAAAGTGTTAGAAGGTAATGACCTCAACCTGCGACGAGTTGCTTTGGGAGATTTGGGTGCAATTGGATACTTGGCAGCAGCAGAAGCGATCGCCAACGCCAAAGCCGAAAACAGCTTCAAACTCATAGCCCTCAAAGGATTGCTAGAACATCAGATGTCAGCAGAGTCAAACGCCCTCTCAATATCTGATCAAGCTATCCGGGTCATGAAGCTCATGGATTCATTGTTGTAGTCAATAGTCCGTAGTCCATAGTCCGTAGTCCATAGTAGTTGACTATTGACCATTGACTATTGACTGTTGACTATTAACTATTAAACGTTGACTAATGACTGATGAACTAATTAATGGCGTTGCTCTGGCAGATACGCCAGAGAAACTGGTAAAAGCAGTACAGGAATTGGCACTAGCCAAAGATGTAGCTGCAATTCCCACTTTAATAGCTGTATTTGGTTATAACAACCCAACAGCAGCAGCAATCGCCTCTACTGCCTTGGTGCAGATGGGAGAAGTAGCAGTCCCCCATTTACTCACTCAAATAGATGACTATAACTATGGCGCACGGGCTTATTCGATTCGCACACTCGCGGCGATCGCTGATCCCCGTGCTTTAGATGTATTAATCGACGCTGCTGCTACAGACTTTGCTCCTAGTGTCCGCCGGGCTGCGGCTAAAGGATTAGGGAACTTACATTGGCACAAGCTAGATTTTCCCGACAACCAAACAGCACCCCAAAAAGCTTTGGAAACACTGCTGTTTATTTCTCAAGATGCAGAATGGTCGATTCGCTATGCAGCGATCGTCGGTCTGCAAGGTTTAGTAAACATACCCGATTTACAACAGCCCATCCATACTAGACTCAAAGAAATGCTGGTAACTGATACCGAAAAGGCAGTCCGCGCCCGCATTCTATTGGCTCAAAGTCAATAGTTAAATTGAGTTTCATAAGAAAAGGTGAAAGTAAAAATGTCAATACCTCTGCTGGAATATGCACCTTCTTCACAAAACCAACGTGTAGAAGGTTACGAAGTACCAAACGAAGATACCCCAACTATTTATCGGTTAGCTGCGGCGATCGATGATGCCGATGTTGATGCCATTATTTGGGCAGCATATCGGCAAATTTTCAGCGAACACCTGATTATTAAAAGCAATCGTCAATCCTTCTTAGAATCTCAACTACGGAACCGGGCAATCAACGTCCGTGATTTTATCCGGGGATTGGGCAAATCAGAAGTTTACCGCACCCAGGTAGCAGAACTCAACTCCAACTACCGTTTAGTTGACATCACCTTAAAGCGATTTTTGGGACGTGCAGCTTATAACCAAGATGAAGAAATCGCTTGGTCAATTGTCATTGGCACTCAGGGTTTACATGGTTTTATTGATGCTCTGTTAGACAGCGACGAGTATAGAGAAAACTTCGGTGATGACATCGTACCCTACCAACGCCGTCGGTTTAAAGACAGACCCTTTAACCTAGTTAACCCCCGGTATAACGCATATTGGCGCGATCGCCAAACCCTCACCGCCCTGGGAGGACGTTCCTTCTACAGCGCCCGTACTTCTGGCACTTTAACAAAAGACGATATTCGTCGCGCCATCCCCGCCAACTTCATGGCATTGGCAGGTAAAATCCTCACCCCAGAACGGAACTACCAGCGCACCATCGCTTCCGTCACCTCCCAAATTAAAGATATAAAAATTCCTGACACCAGCCGCGAAGTAACAACCCCCGAAGTTACCGTTAAACCAGTGGCCGTAGCTTTGCCATATCGTTATATTCCTGGTAACAAGACCACTTGAAGCGATAACTGTACAGACGCGATTCATCACATTTCTAACAATTGTACAGACGCGATTCATCGCGTCTCCAACAACTGACAACTAACCAAACTATGTCAATTCCATTACTTGAATACAAACCCAGTTCTCAAAACCAGCGTGTTCCTGGTTTTGAAGTTCCTAACGAAGATACCCCCAGAATCTACCGCATCGAAGATGCCGCCTACGATAGCGAACTCAAAGAAATCATTTGGGCTACTTATCGGCAAGTATTTAGCGAACACGTCATTTTGAAATTTTTCCGCCAAGGCAACCTAGAATCGCAACTGAAGAATCGGGCAATCAGCGTCCGCGACTTCGTTCGGGGTCTAGCAAAATCAGAGGCTTTCAAGACTTTAGTCATCAAGAGTAACTCTAACTACCGCCTTGTAGAATTGGCACTGAAACGCCTTTTGGGTCGTGCGCCTTATAATAAGGATGAAGAAATTGCATGGTCAATCAAGATAGCAACCAATGGTTGGGATGGCTTTGTTGATGCGCTGCTAGATTCGGAAGAATATCAGAGCAACTTCGGTGAGAACATAGTCCCCTACCAACGGCGACGCTACAAAGATAGACCCTTCAATCTAGTCACCCCACGCTACGGCAACTACTGGCGCGATAAGTTGGAAAGTGAGCGCTACATAGAAGGTGATATTAAGAATTTCTTGGAATTAGCTAAATCCATAGAAATTAAGACCGTCACCTTTACACCAGTCAGCACTGCCAATATTAACATTCCCGATACAACTCGGAACACCACACCAACAGGGATTCCCATCTCCGTAAATCCTAGCGCCAATTTCCCCGTGCGGTAAGTTGCCGACCTACTTCTTTAAAACCGGAGATTTTCACAATGGCATTACCTTTATTGGAATACAAACCCACAACTCAAAATCAACGAGTTCAGAGTTTTGGGACGGCGGATGTCAATGAGGACACCCCTTATATCTACCGTCTAGAAGATGCCAACTCTCCCAGTGAAATTGAAGAACTGATTTGGGCTGCCTATCGCCAAGTCTTTAACGAACAAGAGATTCTCAAGTTCAACAGACAAATCGGCTTAGAAACCCAACTCAAAAATCGGTCAATCACAGTTAAGGATTTTATTCGGGGTTTAGCCAAGTCAGAGCGCTTTTATCAGCTAGTTGTTACACCCAACAACAACTATCGGCTGGTGGAAATGAGTCTCAAGCGGCTATTGGGACGCTCTCCCTATAACGAAGAAGAAAAAATTGCTTGGTCAATTCAAATTGCCAGCAAAGGTTGGGGAGGATTTGTTGATGCACTAATTGATAGTACAGAGTATGAACAAGCCTTCGGTGATAATGCCGTACCCTACCAACGCAAACGGTTGACTACAGACCGACCATTCAGCTTTACACCCCGTTATGGTGCAGATTACCGCGATCGCGCTGGTATTGTTAGACCAGGACGTATGAGTAACTGGAATAACAGCGCCAACCAAAATTATGATGGAATGGCAATATTAGGCGTATTGCTAGCCATCAGTACCGGACTGACTTTTCTATTCGTCCTAAATTGGTTGGGAATCAGTTCTAGCTTCTGAACCTAATGCGGGAAAATAAGTAAAGCATGAAGGAGGATTTTGAGAAATCAAACCTCTTTCAGTTAATAAAGCTAGCTGTTTAACTTTTTAATAAGGGGAATAACTCAGCATGGCATTGCCATTACTCCAATACAAACCAAGCTCTCAAAATCACCGGGTTGCCAGCTTTGGTGCGGCTGACCAAAATGAAGATACACCATACATCTATCGTATAGAAGATGTCAGCTCATACACTGATATTCAAAACATCATTTGGGCTTCCTATCGCCAAGTCTTCAGCGAACATGAAATCCTCAAATTCAACCGCCAAAAAACTCTGGAATCCCAGGTGAAGAACGGTTCTATTTCCGTCAGAGATTTCATTCGTGGTTTAGCTAAGTCTGAAGCTTTTTACCGTTTAGTAGTCTCAGTTAACAACAACTACCGCCTAGTTGACATCACCCTCAAACGCCTGTTAGGTCGTTCTTCCTACAATAAAGACGAGCAAATCGCTTGGTCTATTGTTATCGGTACTAAAGGTTTTAGCGGTTTTGTTGATGCACTCATCGACAGTGAAGAGTACACCAAAAACTTTGGCGAAAACATCGTACCTTACCAACGCAAACGGATGGAAGGTCGCCCCTACAACTTGGTAACACCACGCTACGGCGAAGACTTCCAAGAAAAAGCAGGCACAGTTCAAACCGACTGGCGCTTTACCTTGGACAAATTCTACAGCCGCAAGTCCCAAGAAAAACAACTGCGCGAAGGCGATCCTCGGAAGTTTGCAGATTTAGCAGCTTCAGTTGGTAACCAAGGTAACTACGCACAAAGAATCTCTGCTTTTGATATCGATTATCTAAATGCAGTGCCAAACCGTACCAGACGCTAAGATTTAAAATCTGAGTGTTGATAATTTGATACTGGGTCTAGTTTTTGCGTTGATGTGACGAAAAGTTAGCAATTTTTCTGTTAGCCGGGCGTTACATTGGGTGAAGACTAGACCCAGTTGTTTTTAGGGGTTTAGGGGTGCGTAAGTTCTAGCTTCGGTTACTATACTTTTTGACCACTGACGAAAAAAGTTAAATTTTCGTACCAAACACCTTGCTCTGTCGCTTTCGCTTCAATTTCTCGACAATATTCTGCTTGCAACTTTTCCATCTGTTCTGATGGCAAATTTAATAAAGGATTTTCTCTAGGGTGAAACCATCCGCCATTCCATCTTTTAGCTTGCTCTAGGCTGCGGTAGAAACCAAGTTGCTGAGTTTTCACCTCAATATTTTCAAAACCAGCCGCCTGCATGAGATGATGACATTTTTCGATAGTACCTGTTGGTTCATTGATATTAACGAGTAAAATATCATTTTCTGCACAAGCTTTAATCAGAGTTGGCGCTTCGCATGACTCTTCAGAACAGCAAGAAAATCCTACTATTCCACCTTTTTTGAGAAACCGATACCACTTACCTAAAGCAGCCGGAATATCTTGGAAATAGACGATCGCGGTAGAACAAAGAATAACATCAAAACTTTCATCTTCAAAGTTGATGTATTCGGCATCTGCTTTTATTAATTCGATATTTTGCCACCCTAGTGTTTTAATCTTCTGTTCCGCTTGAGCCAGCATTCCTGAAGAAAAATCTACGCCAATTACCTTGCCAGTAGAACCAACAATTTCAGCAGCAGCGATCGCCATAATACCCGTCCCCGTCGCCAAATCCAAGACTTTTTGCCCAGTTTTTAAGGGAATCAGTTCTAATAAAGGCAGAGCGCGACGGATTGTATAGTCGTTGTCGTAACTGGTTCTACTGTCGAAAAATTTGATTACATCAGTCTTATATTTTTGCTCGTATTCTCTGTTATCCATAAATCTAATACTAGTTCTCTATGAAGTTGCACTCAATAAATGATGTAGAGACGTTGCATGGAATGTCTCCACTCATTAAATGTTTAATTTCTGCTTGTAAATTAGCTTTAGCAGATTCTTCAGCAATTTCATACATCAAAGGTGTGAAATATATACGCTGTCTTTGCAAAAATTTTTCTAAAACTCGTGTCCGTCCTTGAACATAATCAGTTTCTGACACCCAAGCATATTCTTGACGGATGGCGTGAGCATATTCTTGATAATCTACTGGGTTAGTCGCCAAAATTGCCAAATCGGCATCTAATAAAACCTGACTATCAATATCATCAGCTTGGTGATGCTTGGTGCTGAGGATGAGGCGCTTCACTTTGGTTATGCAACTGAGGGGAATACCTAAACTCTGGAGTACCTCACCAGCATAGTCAGAGCTTTTTTCTTCATTATCTTGGGCTTGAGTATCATAAATTACATCATGGAACCAAGCCGCAAGTTCCACCCCAGGCAAGTCTTGAGCGTAAGTTCCTAAAGTTTGGATTGTCTGGAGGACACAACTAATATGCTTTAGCGTGTGGTAATGGCGATTAGGGGAAGAATAAGCTTGAATTAAGTGCGTAAATACCTGGGTGGCAGATGTTTTGTCCACTGAGAAATGTTGCAGTGTTTGTTGCCATTGATAATATAGAAAATTTTCTGCTGTCTGCATCAGAGCAATTTCCATCATCATTGTCCTACTTAAATAACTGTAGGACTTTTGCAAATTGCAATTTTAAATCGCTTATGGGTGGTGACAATAAAATTGACGAGTCACAATAGAAAACACGGACTTTACATATAGGAATCCGATTTGATTATTGAAAATATCTAAGTATCTGTAGGGTGGGCAATGACCACCACAACCATGATACGGTGGGCATTGACTGTCCTACCTACATTTCAGAAATCAAATACTGATCCTATATAAAGTCTTAAATTAACTCAGGAGTTCCTATCAGTGGTATTACAAGTAAAAACCAGCACCTACGAAGCGAAAACTCAAGAAATTGCTAGACAATTATTAGGAGCAACTCAAGAAAATCGCTCGTTTTTTGCTTCTTTACGTGATCAAATGCGTTGGGATGACAAATTACTGGCTTGGGCGATGAGTAATCCCGGTTTACGGGTGCAATTATTTCGGTTTATCGATACTTTACCTGCATTGCATAGTAAAGCGGAAATTGCGGCACATTTACAAGAATATTTAGGGGATGAATCTGTTGAACTTCCCGCCGCTTTAAAGGGAATGCTCAATTTTGCTAACCCTGACTCTGTACCCGGACAAGTGGCTGCAACTACCGTCTCTACAGCAGTTGAGACTTTAGCTCATAAATATATTTCTGGTGAAAATATTAAACAAGTCATCAAGACAGTTGAACGATTACGAAAAGAAAAAATGGCCTTTACCATTGACTTACTTGGTGAGGCGGTAATTACAGAAACAGAGGCACAATCTTATCTAGAACGGTATCTAGAATTAATTAGCCAATTAACAGAAGCATCGAAGAATTGGGGAACTATTGCGGCTATTGATGAAGCAGATGGCGAACAGCTAGCAAAAGTCCAAGTTTCTGTGAAATTAACGGCTTTTTATTCCCAATTTGACCCATTAGATGCTAAAGGTAGTGAGGAGAAAGTTAGCGATCGCATTCGCATTTTATTACGTCGTGCTAAGGAGTTAGGGGCAGCTATCCATTTTGATATGGAACAGTATGCTTATAAAGACTTAACTTTGAATATTTTGCAAAAAATCTTATTAGAAGATGAGTTTCGTCAACGTACAGATATTGGCATCACAATTCAAGCATACCTAAGAGATAGTGAGCAAGATGCCAGAAATGCGATCGCTTGGTTGAAACAGCGCGGTTATCCTTTAACTATTCGCTTGGTAAAAGGGGCGTATTGGGATCAAGAGACTATTAAAGCAGCACAAAAACACTGGCCGCAGCCTGTTTTTAATGATAAAGCAGCGACAGATGCCAATTTTGAGGCGATTACTCAAATATTGCTGGAAAATCACCAGTATGTCTATTCTGCCATTGGTAGTCATAATGTGCGATCGCAAGCTTTAGCTATAGCCATTGCTGAGACTTTGCAGGTTCCCCGGCGGCGGTTTGAGATGCAGGTGCTGTACGGGATGGGGGATAAGTTAGCTAAAGCTTTGGTTGATAGGGGTTATCGGGTGAGGGTTTATTGTCCTTATGGTGACTTATTGCCGGGGATGGCTTACCTGATTCGGCGATTGTTGGAGAATACGGCGAATAGTTCTTTTTTACGGCAGAATTTGGAGAATCGGCCGGTTGAGGAATTGTTGGCGGCTCCAGATGTTGATTTGGCTCACACAAAGGCGCATTCGCCAGAGGCGTTCCCGCAGGGTAGTCGCAAAGAAGAGAAGGGTTCTTTTGGGGCGGCGGATACTGATTATGCCGTAGAGGAGGAGAGAAAGGAGGCGGCGCGGGCTTTTGCGGGGGTGCGTGGGGAGTTGGGAAGGACATACTTACCTCTGATTAATGGGGAGTATGTGCAGACGGCAGAGGTGATTGATTCTGTTAATCCTTCTAATTTTGGTGAGGTGATTGGTAAGGTTGGGTTGATTAGTGTGGAACAGGCGCAGCAAGCGATGCAGGCGGCGAAGGCGGCGTTTCCTGGTTGGCGGCGGACTCCGGTGAAGGAACGGGCGGCGATTTTGCGTCGGGCTGGTGATTTGTTGGAACAGCGTCGGGCGGAGTTGTCGGCTTGGATAGTTTTGGAAGTGGGTAAGCCTGTTAAGGAAGCAGATGCGGAGGTTTCGGAGGCGATAGATTTTTGTCGCTATTACGCTGATGAGATGGAACGGCTGTATCAAGGTATAAATTATGATGTAGCAGGGGAAACTAATCGTTATATTTATCAGCCACGGGGTATTGCTGTGGTGATTTCTCCTTGGAATTTTCCTTTGGCGATCGCCTGCGGTATGACTGTTGCCGCTTTGGTTACAGGCAATTGCACCCTACTGAAGCCGGCGGAAACTTCTTCTGTGATTACTGCCAAACTAACGGAGATTTTGCTAGAAGCTGGCATACCTAAAGGTGTATTTCAATACGTCCCCGGTAAGGGTTCTCAAATCGGGGCTTATTTGGTAAGTCATCCCGATACTCATCTAATTGCCTTTACAGGTTCTCAGGAAGTTGGTTGTCGGATTTACGCCGAAGCTGCTACCCTGAAACCCCAACAAAGGCACATGAAGCGGGTAATTGCGGAAATGGGCGGGAAGAATGCCATCATTGTGGATGAAAGTGCTGATTTAGACCAAGCTGTTATCGGGGTGGTACAGTCAGCCTTTGGTTACAGTGGGCAAAAATGTTCTGCTTGTTCGCGGGTGGTAGTCGTGGAAGCCATTTATGATGCTTTTATCCATCGGTTGGTGGAAGCGACAAAATCCTTAAATATTGGTGAGGCGGAGTTACCTAGTACACAAGTCGGCCCGGTGATTGATGCTAATGCCCGCGATCGCATCCGCGAGTATATTGAGAAAGGTAAGGCAGAATCTCAGGTGGCGTTGGAGTTAAGCGCACCTACACATGGTTATTTTGTCGGGCCTGTCATTTTTGGGGAAGTTCCCCCTCATGGGACAATAGCCCAGCAAGAGATTTTTGGCCCTGTGTTGGCGGTAATTAAAGCTAAAGATTTTGCCCAAGCCTTAGCCATTGCTAATGATACCGACTACGCCTTGACAGGAGGGCTTTATTCCCGCACACCTTCCCATATTCAGCAAGCCCAGGAAGAATTTGAAGTGGGTAACTTATATATCAACCGTAACATTACAGGAGCGGTCGTTGCCAGACAGCCTTTCGGTGGCTTTAAGCTTTCTGGTGTCGGTTCCAAAGCTGGCGGCCCTGATTATCTGTTGCAATTCCTAGAACCACGGACAATCACAGAAAACATTCAGCGCCAAGGTTTTGCACCAATTGAAGGTGCAGAATAAGCTATAAAAATAGGTGGGGCAAATGCCCTACCTGTGTTTATTTATAGATGAATTTGTAATGTCAGATGTCATAATTAAAGTTGCTCAATTGCCTGAAGAATTTCCGGTAGTTGCAACAATTAGGAAAATTGTGTTTCAGGAAGAACAAGGAGTAGATGCTGCTTTAGAGTTTGACGGTAAAGACGATATTTGTGAGCATTTAATCGCTTACTTAGATGATCAAGCTGTAGGTACTGCCAGACTTAGATATTTAGATAATAAGACCGTCAAAATCGAAAGATTGGCTGTTTTATCTATAGCTAGAGGGCAAGGAATCGGTCAGAAAATTATGGAGAAAGCATTAGAAATAATCGCTCATAAAAATATTACTGAAGCTGTAGTCCATGCCCAGACATATATCAAATCTTTGTACCAAAAATTAAATTTTACCGAAGTAGGAGAAATATTTATAGAAGCTAGTATTCCCCATATAGAGATGAGAAAGAAAATCTAATCTTACAAGGATTTAAATCATCGGCATGGGTTTTGACTGAAAATCAAAAATACAAACTTCTCAATTTATATTTCCTGATCTGGCAGAAATAAAGTGAATTGACTCCCCACACCCAGGGTAGATTTTACCGTTACATCACCACCATGCAACCGTGCTAATTTCCGAGTCAAAGCTAAACCTAACCCAGTGCCTTCATACTGACGATTTAACCGACTATCTAGTTGTTTAAATGGTTCAAATAAAAGTGGAAATTGATTTGAATCAATGCCAATGCCTGTATCCGAGATGATAAAATTAATCCCTTCAGGCACTCTTTTGACAGTCAAAGATACTTCACCTACCGAGGTGAATTTAATTGCATTCGTGAGTAGATTCAGGAGCATTTGCTTAATCCGGCGGTCATCAGCTATGCAAATACTAGCCTCTGGATCAATTTCTTGAGTAAGTTTTAAGCCTTTGGAGATAGCGCGATCGCGTACTGTTAGTAAAACATCGTTACACACATCTATTACTAGCAAAGGAATCAGGAATAACTCCTCTTTACCTGCCTCCACTTTTGATAAATCTAAAATATCATTAATCAGCGCCAGCAGGTGTTCCCCACTGCTATAAATACAACTTATATATTCTTGTTGTTTTTCATTGAGAGAGCCGACTATTTCTTGTTGTAATAACTGTGACAATCCCATAATTGCGTTAAGCGGTGTCCGCAGTTCATGACTCATCGTCGCTAAAAATTCACTTTTGGCACGGCTACCAGCTTCGGCTGCGGCTTGGGAAGCACGCAGTTTCATTTCTGTTTGTTTCCGGTCAGTAATATCATCAATAATTGCTAAAAAATATTCTGGTTCACCGTAAGAACCGGGAATTACAGAAACAGACAACCTCGTCCACACTAACCTACCATCTCGATGCAAAAAAGCTCTTTCGATTTCCAGGTGCGGCTTTTCGTGGTGTTGTTGAGCATCTATACAAATTTCGGTCATAAGTTGCTTGTAACGTTCTACATCTCCCCTTTGCTGGGAAATATAATCTGTAAAACGGTTACCACATAATTCTTCTCGTTGATATCCCAACATTTGGCACAAAGCAGGGTTCGCATCCACTATCTGAGCTTTCATATCAACAAGTCCAATACCAATAGAGGAAAGTTCAAAAATGGCTCGGAATTGTGCTTCGCTCTTTCGTAGTGCTTCTTGAGCAATATTACGCTCTCTTGTCTCCATCGCTAAAGAGACAAAATCAGCGATTGAGCCTGCAAAATTTTCTTCATCTACAGTCCACTGGCGTAATTCACCACAGTGTTCATGAAACACTACTCCTACTAAACGACCACCTACCCAAATGGGGGCATCAAGCAAAGATACAACTCCAGCGACAGATAGATAAGTTGCGGATAACTCCTGAGTTCTTTTATCGTTAATGGCATCATATACAGCAATGCTGCGCTCTTCTTCCAATGTTTGGAAGTAAATGGGATAACTCTCCTTTAATAGAGACTGGCCAGAACTATGAATTTGCTGGCTGACATCATATAAATCAATACACTCAATGGCTGAACCATCTTGGTTGTATAACCACACGCTAACTCGTGCGACTGAAAGTGTCTGAGCGGCAGCTTCTGTGATTTCCTGTAACACAGCATTGAGAGGCCCTTGCTGGAATGTTTTGCTTCTTGCCAATTGCACTAGGGTCTGATTTTGTTTGCGGCGCACGCTTTCTGTGATTCGCATACCCTCTTGATTTGCCTGGCTTGCTGTAATATCTTTAACCACTACCACCTGCATGTGTTGTTCCTGGAAAGAAATCACTTTGCCTTGCAGTTCTTTAAATAAAATAGAACTGTTTTTGTAGATACAATTACGAGATAAGGTTTTACATATCTGGAAAATCTTTTTTTCTTAAAGGTGATAATTTCTAAGATAAAAAATTGAACAAGATTTTGTAACATCTGTTCCGCAATTTCATCATTTATAACTATAATCGCCACAATGGTAGTAAGCGATCATACTGAAGTAAAAAGTTTAAAGTTTTTATAACTTGATCATAATAAATTTAACATAAGTAAATTTATTACTAGGGTAGCTAGGGGCATTCCAACCAATATGTGATGCTTGCGATTTCACTATTTTGGTTTTCGCCAAATAATCTCCCCTGAAGAAAGATACCCCAGAATTAGAAGTCTGTAACAATTGAATTAAGAACACAGATGCTGTTGTAGAGGTGTCTAATGGAAAATAGTAGTGTGAGAATTGTATCTCTGATTCCTAGTGCAACAGAGATTTTAGCAAACTTGGGCTTGAGTGATGCTATTGTCGGGCGATCGCATGAATGTGATTATCCCCCAGAAATCCAAAATCGTCCAACTTGTACGCAAGCACGGCTGAATAGTGATGCTTCCAGCAGCGAGATTCATCATGAAGTGAATAATGTACTGCAATCTGCGCTGAGTATTTATCAGGTAAAATTAGACGTTTTGGAGCAATTAAAGCCTACCCATATTTTGACCCAAGACCAGTGTGATGTCTGTGCAGTCAGCCTCAAAGATGTAGAAGAAGCGGTTAAAGAACTTACCCAAAGTTCTCCCCAAATCATTTCCTTGCAACCTAATCTGCTTGAGGATGTATGGCAGGATATTGAGCGCGTAGCTCATATCTTTGGTGTAGACTCAGTAAAAATACTAGATAATTTAGAAGCCCGTGTCAAAATTTGCCAACAAAAAATTCAAGGGCTTTCTCTAGAAGAAGTACCGACTGTGGCTTGTATTGAGTGGACAGACCCACTGATGGCCGCAGCAAATTGGATTCCTGAATTAGTCAACTTAGCTGGGGGACAAACACTATTTTCCCTTATAGGTCAGCCTTCCCCACATTTGGAATGGGAAAATCTTTTAATTAGTAATCCAGATATTATAATTTTCATGCCTTGTGGCTTTAACTTACAACGAACTCGTCAAGAAGCCCAACTATTCACTCAAAACCCAGAATGGAAAAAACTGCACGCCAGCCAAACTGGTAGAGTTTACATCACTGATGGTAATTCCTATTTCAACCGTCCAGGCCCCCGACTGGTAGATTCTCTAGAGATATTGTCAGAGATTTTACATCCAGAAATTTTTGATTATGGTTACAAGGGTACTGCTTGGGAACCTTTATAAAGAAGCTGCTTGATTTAGCCATTCAATCAGCATTTTTAAGCTATGAGGTAATACTGCTTCGTTAACAATTATCGTATGGATTTTACCATTATCTTCTAAAGTTATCTGATACTGAAAGCGATCGCCTGCGGTGGGTGGAACGCCATCACCTTGAAGTGTTGGTAGTTGAAATAAACCTGCTGCTGTCACCAGTCGGGATAGTTCCTCAGCCTGCTGCTGCGGTATTTGGCTGGTATCAATATTAATTTTCTTACTAATCCCCGCAAATCCGCCTGTGCGTTCCAATAATACCCGCATTTAAATCAGACCGGAAGATGATATTTTCACCTCCCAGTTTAACAAAAATGAGTCATTCACTCAGGCGTAATTATTGGGTAAATATGGGATGACGAATGACGTTGGCGTTAGATTAATTGCAGGCTATGACAAATTAACTCAAAACTCCCACCTGTTTCCAAGCATTCTGTACAGCTTTATGTTCTAGACTACCGTCGCCATAGAGTTCGCTAGCAACTTGGGTAGTGACATCAGCCGCCTTTGTAAAATCAGCTTTAGCACGTAAGCGATCGCGCAAAGCAATATACCAAATTTTACCTGCTTTTTCCCAAGCATAGCCACCAATCTCTACTGCTGCTAGATAAAAAGCACGATTGGGAATCCCTGAATTGATATGTACCCCGCCATTATCCGCCCAGCCTGTATATTGGTCTTTTACATGACCTGGTTGGGGGTCTTTTCCTAAAACAGGATCATCATAAGCTGTTCCCGGCTCTTTCATGGAACGGACACCTACACCTTTGACTGTAGGCATTAATAAAGCATCACCAATCAGCCAATCAGCTTCTCCAGCTTTCTGATTTTTTACCCTTTGTTTGACCAAAGCACCAAACACATCAGAAAAAGATTCATTCAAAGCTCCTGGTTCGCCGTAATATATTAGTCCTGCCTCATATTGAGTTATACCATGAGTTAGTTCATGGGCAATAACATCAATTGACTTGGTAAAGCGATCAAATAATTCACCATCACCATCGCCATAAACCATCTGGTCGCCATTCCAAAAGGCGTTTTCATACTTAACACCAAAATGGATTGTAGAATCTAAACGTAATCCTTTATCGTCAATAGAATTGCGCTCAAATATTTCGTAGAACAGGTCATAAGTAGCTCCAGCCCCATCATAAGCTTCATTGACTGCCACATCGCTACTAGGAGGATCACCTTCAACACGGACTATCTTTCCTGGCAATTTTTCAGTGTTTTGAGCATCGTAAATAGTACGACTTTTTTCCCCAGGAGAAGGAGATAGAAAGACGTTGCCAACGATGTTTCTCCGTCCGCGCAATTGGGCTGAAACATTCAATGTTTGAAAAGCCCAATTTCTTTGCAGTGGCGTACCATTAAGGGCAATATTTTCTAATATATGCGGTGGAATGACACAGCAAATAGGACATCTAGTATTGACTGTATGATTACATTTCAATCTAGATGATTTATTTTTATTTCTAGCCATCTAATCTATTCTCCTGAAGGAATTCAGCATTAAGAAAGGAGAGGAAATAAGGTAGATGGCAATTCCCTGGTTAATAGTTTGATGAACCGTTTCTAATCTTCATTTTCCAATATCTTGCTAAAAAGTAAACAGTACTTCTAAAGAGCGATCGCAGATAGAATATTCTGTGGAAATACATATATTTCTAGTTTCTTAATAGTTAATGAACTCAGAAATAAAGCATATTATGTATTCACACCAGATATTTTTGAGGCATGGCAAAGCTTATACCAATTCTCTATGAAATTGCACCCAATAAATGATGTAGAGACGTTGCATACAACATCTCTACAGTCCAGAATAAAGTAGGGTGAGCATTACCTACCAAAACCATGAGTAACTGTAGGGTGCGTCAGCCCCAATAATTTCGTACACATTAGAGGATTTTCCGCATCTGACGCACCCTACTATTGTGCCAGTTGCGTAAGTCCTGTATTTCTTTAATTAATTCCAGAAATACCTAATAATTCAGGTATTTTTCATTGCCAAAATCTTCTGTGCTACTGAGTTAGAAACAGGCATTACCGATAATCTGTTTCCTTGTTTTACCACCATTAACTCCTCTGAACTAAAATTTTCTTTTAGAGTTGTTAATGAGATGGAATCAGAAAATTTTTCTACAAATTCTACTATTACTGTTTGCCAACGTGGGGCTTCTGGAGTTGATTTTGGGTCATAGTATTCACTACTGGAATCAAACTGAGTAGGGTCGGTAATATCTGTTTTGACTACACGCATTAACCCAACAATACCCGGAGGATTGGTATTAGAATGGTAGAAAAAAACTAAGTCCCCTGGTTGCATTTGTCGCATAAAATTGCGAGCTTGATAATTACGGACACCATCCCAAATAGTTTGATGATCTTTTTGTAGATGAGTAATACCATAAACTTCCGGCTCTGATTTCATTAACCAATAATTCATCGAGTTGAGATTTTTAAAATAAAGGGTAAATTTAAACTTTATTGTGTAGTGTGTGCGAGTTTTTATCTGATATTTTGTCTTAATCAGATTTTTCTAGGCAGGGAAGATGCTAGGGTTTGGAAAAGGTTGTAATAGCAATTCTCTATGAATTTGCGCCGAATAAATAAGTAGAGAATAAAGTGCATCTTCATCAAGTATCTGTATAAGAGTGTAAATGTTTAAAACCCTTACACCCCTATACCCTTATGCCAATTCTCTATGCAGTTGCGCCGAATAAATGATGTAGAGACGTTGCATGCAACGTCTCTACAGTACAGAATAAAGTGCATCTATGGCTACGCCAGACAAGCTACATCAAGAAACGGTATTACACCCAGTCTCAACAGACAACCTGGGTATGTAAATCCTACCTTATTAATGTCTAAACTACGGCTGCTGTTGCTTTCAACGCAAAAATTTTCTCAATCACATCTTCCACTACTTTATCTGGTGTAGAAGCTCCAGAAGTAACACCCACAACAATTTTTCCTGCTGGTAACCAGTTTTCTGTTGTTACTAATTCTCCATTTAATTGCCGATGTTCGATGGAATTTACCGATTTAATTCGCTCCACAACATCGATGTGATAAGAAGACAGTCCACGTTCTTGAGATATTTGTTGCAACTGGGTGGTATTAGATGAATTAAAACCGCCAATGACGATCATTAAATCTAAATTTTCCTGTACTAATTCCAGCATTGCATCTTGACGTTCTTGGGTAGCGTCACAGATGGTATTAAAACTTTGAAAATGCTGATTTAATTCTACAGGCCCATACTTTTGTAACATGGTATGCTCAAACAGTTTACCAATTTGCTCAGTTTCGCCTTTGAGCATGGTTGTTTGGTTAGCAATACCGACTCGTTCTAAATCTTTATCAGGGTCAAATCCTGCGGAACAAGCTTTGGCAAATTTTTGTAAGAATTCTTCTCGGTTGCCACCATGAAGAATGTAATCAGCGACATATTGGGCTTCTTTTAAATTTAAGACGATTAAATATTTGCCAGCAAAGGAACTAGTAGCAATAGTCTCTTCGTGCTTGTATTTGCCGTGAATAATTGAGGTGTGATCGCCTTTTTTGTGCTTTTCTACTGTATTCCAAACTTTTGACACCCAAGGGCAAGTAGTGTCAACAATTTTGCAACCTTTTTCGCTGAGTAGCTGCATTTCTTGAACGCTAGCGCCAAAGGCGGGGAGGATAACCACATCATTATTGCCAACAACGGAAAAGTCCTTGTTACCAGCCTCCACAGGGATAAATCCTACCTGCATCTCCTGCATTCGTTGATTAACAGAGGGATTATGAATAATTTCATTGGTAATCCAAATACGTTCTGTGGGGAAATGCTTGCGAGTTTCGTAAGCCATAGCTACAGCACGTTCCACACCCCAGCAAAAACCAAAAGCTTGGGCTAGTCGGATAGTGACATCGCCTCTTTGCAGAGTGTAATTGCGATCGCGTATTTCTTGAATTAAGCTACTCTGATACTCAGACTGCAATTGGGTAGCTACTTCTGCCTGATGACCGAAACCCTTACGGTTGTAATTTTCAGAATGTTGTAGTGTACGCTTAAAAGTTTTTGTATCCATTGTTGTATTTTTTAATATCTTCTCTTTCTGATTCTCTCGCGCCAAGAGGCCTTTTAGTTGCAGAAATCCTCAGTTTAACCATAAAAAATTATAAAAGCAGGCAGTCCTGATGAAAAAATTTCACAGTCATAGATGAAAGATATCTTCCCCCTATACCCCCACACCCTTACACCCCTATACCCTCTTTCAAGTCAGGAAAAAGGAATTCAACTCCTGAGATATGTGACACCTAATTGACATGAGGTGACGATACACGCTACATCATGAGTCACACATGAAAATTTCAAACATGAAAAATTCCTTGAACTACCGACTTCATCAGTATGTGGAGGAGAGAAAATGGATGTCAGCTTGATCATGTCAAACATCCTGAATCCGCCAGTACTCTTTTTCTTTCTGGGAATGCTTGCTGTTTTTGTCAAGTCGGATCTGGAAATTCCTGCGCCTATACCTAAAGCCTTATCGCTTTATTTGCTATTCGCCATAGGTTTTAAAGGAGGAGTAGAACTAATTAAGAGTGGGGTGACTCAGGAAGTGGTTTTCACGCTTCTAGCGGCGATGTTAATGGCCTGCTTTGTTCCCATTTACACGTTCTTTATTTTAAAACTGAAACTGGATACTTACGATGCGGCGGCGATCGCTGCCACTTACGGATCTATCAGTGCTGTTACCTTCATCACTGCCAGCACCTTTTTAAGTGAGTTGGGGATTACTTTTGATGGTTACATGGTCGCAGCCCTGGCCCTGATGGAATCTCCAGCCATTATTGTTGGTCTGATATTGGTCAATCTCTTCACCGTTGATGAAAAGCGAGAATTTGCCTGGTCAGAGGTTTTACAAGAAGCATTTTTGAATAGTTCCGTCTTTTTGTTAGTCGGTAGCCTCTTCATTGGTTTCTTAACAGGAGAACATGGTTGGCAAGTCTTAGAACCCTTTACACAAGGCCTATTTTACGGCGCTCTCACCTTCTTTCTCTTAGATATGGGATTAGTAGCAGCCAAAAGAATTAAAGACTTGCAAAAAACCGGATTTTTCCTGATTTTATTTGCCATACTAATTCCAATACTCAATGCCGGCATTGGCTTACTAATTGCCAAATTCATTGGTATGCCGGAGGGCGATTCCCTATTATTTGCTGTGTTGTCTGCTAGTGCTTCTTATATCGCCGTCCCAGCAGCTATGCGGTTAACTGTTCCAGAAGCCAACCCCAGCCTGTATGTTTCTACCGCTCTGGCCGTGACATTTCCGTTCAATATCATTGTGGGCATTCCATTATACCAGTACGGAATTAACCTATTTTGGAGGTAATAATATGCAGCTAGTGAAAAAGATAGAAATTATTGCTAATGCCTTTGAATTGAGCAAAATTTTAGAAAGTTTAGACAAATCTGGAGTGTATGGTCATGCCGTCATCCGTAATGTTGCGGGTAAGGGATTACGGGGAACGACAGAAGATTTAGATATGACAATGCTCGATAACGTTTATATTATTGCGTTTTGTCAGCCAGAGTATATCAAACCAGTAGCAGAAAATATCAAACCCCTGCTCAATAAATTTGGCGGTACTTGTTATATCTCCGATGTGATGGAAATTCGCTCTGTAAAATGCGTTGCCTCTTTATAAAAGCAATTCGCCATTAATAATTGGCTTTCCTTTAGCTGAACAATCGCTGCCATGTAAGTTTTTTTCCATGACTATCCCAATGCCAGCGCAATAAATTCGCAGGTTGACCCGGTGTCATTCCTGGCAAACCAATTGCCTTTCTGGGGGCATCAGTAGCAAGTAACAGCGCAGTTTCTACATCGCAAATTTCCCAATTCACTAAGTTTTCTACCCCTACCAATAAAGGTAAGGTTGTGCCTGATAATGTACCATCTGGTAGCCTTGCAGTACCCCCTTGAACTTCTATTTGCCGACTGTCCCAAGGATACACTCCATCCGTTAGCCCCAAAGGAGCGAGGGCATCACTAACGAGAAATATCCCTTGACTGGCACGGAGAAGGATTTGCAACATGATGGGTGAAATGTGCTGGCCATCGGCAATAAAACCACACATGACATGAGGATTAGTTATAGCTGCCCCTAAGAGTCCCGGTTCGCGGTGATGTAAGGGAGGCATGGCATTAAAGGCATGAGTTACCATTGTTGCACCCAATGCAAAAGCATTTTGGGCTTGGTTAGCTGTTGCCAGAGAATGTCCTAAACTGACGGTGATTCCCAAAGAACGTAAATATGGGATGACTTCCCCAGTAGGATCTAACTCTGGCGCTAAGGTGATGACTTTAACAATATGGGCATAATCTCCCAAAACCCTTTGGACTTCTTCTATGGTCAGAGGTAGTAAATACTCGGCTGGATGAGCGCCCCGCTTTTGATAGTTTAAGAAGGGGCCTTCTAAATGTACGCCTAAAATTTGGGAACCAGGTTGTGTGGTAGAGATAAAATCAGCAATAACAGCAAGCGATCGCTGGATATTTTCCACTGAAGTTGTCACAAGTGTAGGTAAAAATCCATCTACTCCCACATCCCATAAAAATTGGCAAATTTTCTCTAATAAATAGGCATTCTCCGCCGCCAAATCAGGAAACGCCAAGCCCAAAGCACCATTAATTTGCAAATCAACGCCACCCAAAGAAATCCAATCTCCAGCCACATCTATAATTTGTAACTCTGGTGACGCAACCCTGTTAAATCCAGCCCTCATCGGCAATATTTGTTCAATTATGCCTCCCTGATTCACCACAAGCATCTGCAAATCTTGGTAGCCAGGAATTCTAGCATTAATAATATCTGTAGGTTTGTGTACGGTATTTGGTATTTGGTAATCGGTAATTGTTAATTGGTAATTGTTCATAAGTTACCCCTCTTTCGTCTCCCCTATCCCCTCATTCGTTGAATAGTAACTCTATGTGAGATGATAATTGCACCCACAGCTTTATTGTGGGTAAAAATTTTGAATTTTGAATTTTGAATTATTATGGCTCCCTTGGTTGGCATTATTATGGGCAGCGATTCAGATTTGCCCACGATGAAAGAGGCGATCGCTATTTGTGAGGAATTTGGTGTAGAAAATGAAGTGGCGATCGTTTCTGCCCATCGCACCCCAGAACGGATGGTGGAATATGCCCAAACAGCACACCATCGGGGTATCAAGGTAATTATTGCTGGTGCAGGCGGTGCCGCCCATCTTCCCGGCATGGTAGCATCTTTAACTCCTCTACCAGTAATTGGTGTGCCTGTCGCTACAAAAAACTTACAAGGTGTGGATTCTTTATATTCAATTGTACAGATGCCTGGGGGTATTCCTGTGGCTACGGTGGCGATCGGTAACGCCAAAAATGCCGGACTATTGGCTGTGCAAATCCTCGCTACTCAACAGCCAGAATTATTAACTAAAGTCCAAGCATACCGTCAAAACTTATCTACATCAGTAATGACAAAGCAAGCAAAGTTAGAACAACTGGGTTACAAGCAGTATTTGCAACAGGAGATGTTTGGAAAATAAGGAGTGGGAAGCATGGAGAGATGAGTAATAAACTTTTTCCCTCTCTCCCTTATGTTTCAGTAACACCAAAATTTTTGTATGTCTCGGATTTATTAACAGAAACTAATTTTTTTTATTTAAACTTAATAATTCGCTATATAAATAGCCATGATTATGGTGAATTGATGACTTTACATAAGTTTTCCGTATTTGATTTGACCAGTTATGGTGCATAGAAGTATGTTTAAACAAAAAAATGTATTAGCCAATACAGAATTAATGTTTAGGTAAATAGACAATCAATCAAATTTATTGATAAGTTAACCGAACAGCAACTCTCATCACAGAAATTAGTCACGCAATTTCTTAAACCTCAGATTCTGATTCTTGAGATGAGAAGTTGGGGTAGTTTTCGGGAAACTTCAATAAAAATTTCGACCAAATCTTGTCTACATTATTTAGTTCACCTAACCACCAAGGGTAAGTCTGCTACTACTAACATCAATTATGGCTATAAACACAGGAAAAAATAAGCTGATGAATAGGCATATTCAACCCTGGCAACGCCTATTGGTGTTAGCGATTGGCTCGATGGTATTTGCTGTTTTTGCACCGACAATTGTGCAAGCGGCAAATACTCCTACCCTAGAATCTTTATCAGAAACTACAATCAAACTGCAAATTTCCATTGATACTACTTGGGTACTACTTTCTGGGTTTTTAGTATTTTTCATGCAAACCGGCTTCGCCATGTTAGAAGCTGGTCTAGTTCGCCAAAGAAGTGTAGTTAATACCCTACTAGAAAATTTCATTGACGCTGCTGTCACAGTCTTGGCATGGTGGGCAGTGGGTTTTGGTATCGCATTTGGTACAAGTGCAGGTGGTTTGTTTGGTATAGATACATTCTTTCTCAACCAGTTACCGGGTGCTGATGGTAGCTACCCATTGGGCGCACCTGGTTCTACAGCTGCTATCAACACCTATACTTTGTTCTTTTTCCAGTTTGCCTTTGCTGCTACTGCCAGTACCATCACTACTGGTTCAATGGCTGGTAGAACCGACTTTATAGGTGACTTAATTTATAGTGCGATTATGGGTGCTATTAGCTACCCAATCATCGTGCATTGGGCTTGGAACTCCAATGGCTGGTTAGGCAAACTCAGTTACCACGATTTCGCCGGTGGTTCAATTGTTCATACCGTAGGTGGCTGGACAGCACTAGTTGGGGCATATTTGCTTGGGCCTCGTCCCGACCGTCCTCCTTGGGGAAAACTACCACCAGCCCATAATTTAGCCTTGGCAACTTTGGGAACGATGATTCTCTGGTTTGGCTGGTACGGGTTTAACCCTGGTTCAACCCTTGGTACTGCTAATCCGGGGTTAATTGGGTTAGTAACTATTAATACAACATTAGCAGCAGGTGCAGGCGCACTAACAGCATTAATCTTTCTGTATGTTCGTACAGGTAAGTGGGATTTAGTTTACTGTCTCAATGGTTCTCTAGCTGGTTTAGTAGCAATTACAGCACCTTGCGCTTATGTGGCTCCTTGGGCTTCTGTACTAATTGGTTTCACGGGGGGGATTTCGGTTGTATTAGGAGTGAGTTTAATTGAGTCACTCCACATCGATGACCCAGTGGGAGCATTTTCCGTCCACGGTATCAGTGGCATGATGGGTACTCTCTCCATAGGCTTTTTAGGACAAGCGGAACTCACCCTTAATCAAAAAGCAGGGCTATTTTTAGGTGGTGGGTTTGATTTGCTGGGTATCCAAATGCTGGGGATAGTAGCGATTACGGTTTTCACCGTCGCTTTTGCCTTTCTGATGTATGGTGGTCTCAAAGCTGTGGGATACTTACGTGTTAATGCTGAAGCAGATCGTATCGGCATTGATGCTTATGAACATGGTGTTTCAGTGTGGCCTGATGTTTACTCAGTTGAAGAGGTGAGCAAACTACAAGACCAGACAAAAATTTCTGAAAATAAAACTTTAGAGGAGGAATAAAATGGCAAATATTTTCAATATTTTATCTGATCAATCTTTACAGAAGTTTCTTGGAAATGATATTGACAATGTGAGGCGATCGCCCCTTTAACTCGTCAAATTTTGTTAATTAAAGACTCAATGAAGGAGACATGAATAATTGGAGAAACAATCTATAATAAATTTTTCAGAATTCCTGAAAATAATATTTACAAAAGTGCCATCAATTTCCTAAACTCCTATTTAGGTCAGTTAAATTTTCCATTTGTAAATTTGTGATGTCAATAAACAATAGCAAATAAACACTTAATTTCACCTAAGTAGTCTTTCTTTGTAAACATCCTCACACAAGAACTGATGAGAAAGAGTCTAGAAACTAGGAACTCATCACTCATTACTCTCCTTTGCTGTTAAAGATAGTTGGAAGGTTAGCAATTCGGACTCATGTACCAACAGAAATCAAGAACAAGAAATAGGCGCTTTTCTACCAGAAATTACGCTAAAAGTAGACAATCTAACTCGCAAATCCAGATATTTAATCTAGTCAAAAAACTCTCTCCCAGTTGGCAAGCTTGTATACCTCTGGCTTGTTTGATTGTTTTAGGTTGGAGTTATGTGGCAGTTGCTCAAGCTCCAGCAGCAGGGCCGACAACAGCAGAACTAAAAGTTGCGCTTGACACCCTATGGGTAGCGATCGCTGCTTTCTTAGTATTCTTTATGAATGCTGGTTTTGGTATGTTAGAAACCGGCTTCTGTCGTCAGAAAAATGCTGTTAACGTTCTTGCCAAAAACTTAATCGTCTTCGCCTTGGCAACCGTTGCTTTTTGGGCAATCGGTTTTGGGTTAATGTTCGGTGATGGTAATGATTTCATTGGCTTCAATGGCTTTTTTCTCTCAGGAGAAGATAACAGCCCGGCAACAGGTGAGGCTTATAAAGGTGTGTTCAGCGCTTTAAGTTGGGCTGGCGTACCTTTAGCCGCAAAATTCTTATTCCAGTTGGTGTTTGCTGGGACTGCGGCGACAATTGTCTCTGGTGCAGTTGCCGAAAGAATCAAGTTTGTTGACTTCTTGATTTTCAGCCTTTTACTTGTAGGTATCGCCTACCCAATTACCGGACACTGGATTTGGGGCGCTGGTTGGTTAGCCGATAGAGGTTTTTGGGACTTTGCTGGTTCTACAGTGGTTCACTCAGTTGGCGGTTGGGCAGCTTTGATGGGAGCTGCATTTCTGGGTCCCCGTATTGGTAAATATCAAGATAAGCAAGTTGTGGCTTTACCGGGTCACAACATGAGTATTGCTACCTTGGGTTGCTTGATTCTGTGGTTGGGTTGGTTTGGTTTCAACCCTGGTTCTGTAATGGCTGCTGACCCCAGTGCCATTACTCACATTGCCTTAACAACTAACATGGCTGGTGCTGTCGGTGGTATTGCTGCTACTATTACTGCGTGGTTGTACTTAGGTAAACCAGACCTATCAATGATTATTAATGGCATTTTGGCTGGTTTAGTTGGTGTTACTGCATCTTGCGCTTACGTCAGCATTCCTAGTTCTGCGATTATTGGTTTAATTGCCGGAGTCATAGTAGTTTTCGCTGTGACCTTCTTCGACAAACTGGGTATTGATGACCCCGTAGGAGCGACTTCAGTTCACCTTGTCTGTGGTGTTTGGGGTACTCTGGCAGTTGGTTTATGGTCGGTTGGCCCTGGTGTTTACTCTTGGTATGGTGAGGGACTTGGCCCAGCCAAGGGTTTATTTGCAGGTGGCGGTTTAGGACAGTTGATTACTCAATTCTTAGGTGCTGCCGCAGTAGGTGGTATGACTGTACTCGTCAGTAGCATTTTCTGGCTGGTACTAAAAGCTACTTTGGGTATTAGAGTCACCAGGGAAGAAGAATTGGAAGGCTTGGATATCGGCGAACACGGTATGGAAGCCTACAGTGGATTCCTGAAAGAAGCTAGTCCTGGTGGATTTGCAGAAGGCAAGACATCTGACGGCTATTAAAGGGGAAGATTACACAATTACCTAATAAGTCCTCTATAGTCCATGACCCCGGTTTCTCGTGGAAATCGGGTTTTTTTCATCTAGATTCCCATAAGGGACTTCCAGATAGGACTTACGCACCCAGATTTTCTGTTGAGGCTGGGTGTAAGGGTGTAGGGGTAGACTTTATTTACTTGGAAGCCCCTAATTGCATCTCCAGAGAGAATTATTTTTTGATTAAAATTTGTGGAAAGATAAATCAGAGTAGCTTTTAAGACAAAAATCTTTGGCTAAAAGTAATGAAATGTCACTAAGTATACAAGGTTACTGATCATCAGGGAGTAAGAAATAAACGTGTTTCAGAAAATTTTGATAATTGGGGTGAGTACCCTACTACTGCTGACAATTCCTGTTATGGGTAATGCTTGGGCGCAAGTCCCAGGGACGGCTCCACCTGCTGATACAGGAGATACAGCATTTATGCTGATTTCATCAGCCCTAGTCTTGCTGATGACACCAGGATTAGCATTTTTTTATGGTGGATTTGTACGATCGCGCAATATTCTCAATACATTAATGATGAGTTTTGTATTGATGGCGATCGTCGGCGTTACCTGGGTTTTATGGGGTTATAGTCTGTCATTTGCGCCAGGACTGCCATTTATTGGTGGTTTACAGTGGTTTGGGTTAAACGGTGTGGGGCTAGAAACGACAGGTTATCTGCAAGGTTCAGAGCCGGCAAATGTGGTTTCTTATGCCGGGACGATTCCCCATCAGGCATACATGATATATCAAGCCATGTTTGCCATTATCACCCCAGCTTTAATTTCTGGAGCGATCGCCGAACGGATGAGTTTCCGTGCCTATTGCCTATTTGTGCTACTGTGGTCAACCTTTGTTTACACGCCTCTAGCCCACATGGTTTGGGCAAAAGGTGGATTTTTAGGTTTGTACGGTGGCTTAGGTGCGCTCGACTTCGCCGGCGGTACAGTAGTTCATATCAGCTCTGGGGTTTCTGCCCTCGTCGCTGCAATAGTCTTGGGGCCGAGAAAAACCCATCCAGACCGCCTCAGCCCTCCCCACAACGTAACATTTATTTTGTTGGGTGCTGGTTTGCTATGGTTTGGCTGGTTCGGTTTTAATGCTGGGAGTGCCTTATCTGTTGCTAGCAGCACTTCTGGCAGTTTCATTACTAATCCAGCTACAACTGCCTTTGTTGCCACCAATACCTCAGCCGCAGCCGGGGCTTTAATGTGGCTAATTCTAGAAGGAGTATTACGCGGTAAACCCACTGCCGTAGGTGCAGCTACAGGCGCAGTTGCCGGTTTAGTAGGGATTACCCCAGCCGCCGGCTTTGTCACCCCTCTAGCGTCAATTTTGATAGGTTTTATCACAGCTTTTGTTTGCTTCTATGCCGTAAGTTTCAAACACAAGCTAAATGTTGACGATGCCTTAGATACCTACCCGGTGCATGGTGTTGGTGGAACAGTTGGCGCAATTCTCACAGCCTTCTTTGCCACCGCCGAAGTTAACTCAGGCGGTAAAAACGGCGTACTCAAGGGTAATTTTGGTGAACTAGGTGTGGAACTGGCCGCCATTGTCATCGCCTATGTAATTGCAGCAGTTGGTACTTGGATAATCTTGAAGATCATTGATGCTAGCGTTGGCTTACGGGTGAAAGAAGAAGCCGAATACCAAGGTTTAGATATCAACGAACACGGAGAAGAAGCATACAACTCCGAGTTTAGCGATCGCATCGTACCGTAAAAATTTAGGCATAGCCCAAAAACGTTTTGACAACTGACAACTGACAACTGACTAATGACTAATGAGAAATACCGATTTAAAATCTGAGTCAAATCATTGGTAGATGTCGCTAGTCGTGTCAACTGCTACAAAACACTTTCCGGCTTGGGCTTTTTTCTCACTGGTATCCAACGGCATACTGATGCTGGCTGTCATCTTGCTAATTTGGCAACAGCAAAAATTATCCATCTTTTCCAGTAATGCACCCCTCTCGGTTCCAGTTAGTCAACCCCAAGCTGTTGCACCAGAGTTAGGTCCCCGTCACCAACTCAATTACCAACAATGGGTAGATATTCTTAAACAAGAAGCCAACGTCGCTGCCGAAAAACGTCCCCAGCGCTTAAGCATAATGGCTGGGGATTCTCTAAGTTTGTGGTTTCCCGTCGAATTATTACCGGAAGATAGGAACTGGCTCAATCAAGGAATTTCTGGCGAAACCAGTCGTGGACTATTACAAAGATTGAATCTTTTTGACAAGACTCAACCAGAGACGATTTTTGTCATGATTGGCATTAATGACCTAATTCGTGGGGTCAATGATGAAGTCATTTTAGATAATCAGCGACAAATTCTCCGTTACCTACGAAAAACTCACCCCAAAACTCAAATCTTTGTTCAGTCGATTTTGCCTCATGGGGCAGAGGACGCAACCTGGGAAGGAAAAGAAAAACTTCTAGCCATTCCTAACAGCCGTATTCAGAAGTTAAATCAGCAATTACGAAGTATAGCTACTAAACAAAATGTTAAATATCTGGATTTGTATCCCTTGTTTACTAACCAAAAAGGAAATATCCGCCCAGAATTTACCACTGATGGCTTACACCTAAGCCCCGCAGGCTATGTGGTTTGGCGTACAGCGTTACAAGTTTATCAACAGGGAGTAGACAGATAAATTTACAATTCAAAACTTCTCTATTTTATATAGAAATCAGATTTGAATCTTGAAAAAGTCTAAGTATCTGTAGCATTGCCCACTGTGTTGTAGTTTTAGTGGGTGATGCTTACCTTAAGCGTATTTCAAAAATCAAATACTAATCTTGTATTTTACTCACTAATACAAAACCACGAGTTTTCTGAGAAACTGAATCAACTGTATTCATGGCTTTCCATAAATCTGTTGTCTTTACCCAAACTGGTGGGTATTTATAGCGGGAAACATCCATAATTAAAAATCTATCGGTTTGCTCATTGTAAGCAGCTAAAGGGGATATATGTCCCCCCCTTTCTTGTCCAATTTCCTTACGTAAATAATTAACTATGACAAAGTTTCCGTCCTGTTTTAAATTTTCTGCTACCTGTTTTCTAAATTCTTCTATATTTGTATTGCTAGCATGATTCACTTTGACTTCTACACCATAACTAGCTATTAATCCTCCCAGTTCGTCGAGAGTCATACCTTGACGAGCTACTACTTCAGGTGCGATTACTGCTTTAGTTTTTTCGTTGCTGAAAAAGTTGTCTTGAGTGAATACACGGTAGGGAGAATATTGAGATGTTTCTGGTGCATTAATTCTCAAGCTATTCAGCACCATAATTATACTAGCTACACCACAGTAAGCTTGATTAACTTGCGTAACGAACTGCATACTCAGATGAAAGAAGTCTTCTCTTGAGCGACTTGTCAGTAATAATTTTTCTCCTTCGTTGGTATTGAAGCCAATTAAATTAGGAGAAAGTGTCAAAGTTTGAGCCAGAACTTGGCTACTAGAAAGGCACAATCCAATAACTGTTGCTGGGATAAATAGTTTCATGATTATCACACACAGATGCAGAGATTTTGCTTAAAGAGTTTTGATGAGTCCTTTGGATTTACGGAACTCCCTTGCTACTTCTTTTATGTCTTGTAATTCGCCTTCAACTAAATAATTGAGTTGTCGCATTTCATCAGCAGCAATTTTACCAGTTAATTGCGCGATCGCTGTTTTTAATTGGGGATATTTTTTTAAGGTTTCTTGTCTGACAATTGGTGTTGCTTCGTAAGGAGGAAAGTATTGTTGATCATCTTTGAGAACTACTAAACCCAAACGAGAAATTTGTCCATCTGTCGAGTTACCCGCTACCATATCAACTTGTTTTTGAATTAAGGCACGATATATTAAACCCAAGTCCATAATTTGTGGTGGTTTAGTAAACTTCAAACCGTAAGTCTTGGCTAACCCAGGAAAACCATCCTCTCGTTCTAAAAATTCATAGCCAAAGCCACCGCGCCATTGGGGTGTATATTGAGCCGCGTCTGTGAGAGTTTGGACGTTATAGCGCCTCGCATCTTCGCCTCGAACAATGATGGCAAATGTATTTTCAAAACCTAAGCTAGGCATTACCTCTAGTTGAAACCGTTGATTATAAGCTTGTTTTAGCTTCTCGTAAACTACTTGAGGATTATTAATTACTGGTTGTTTTAATATACCAGTAAAAGCTGTGCCAGTATATTCAATATAAGCATCTATCTTGCCAGCAAGAATCGCATTATGACAAACAAAAGAGCCACCCAATCGTGGACGGCGAGCTACTTTTAAGCTAGTAGTTTCTTCAATTTGTTGCGCTAAAATTTCACCTAGAATGTCTTGTTCTGTAAAGTCTTTTGAGGCGATAATAATATCGCCAGTAGTTGTATTTGTGCTGGGACTACAACTAGCGATCGCCAGCACCAAAGTCAAAGATAATAAGAAAAATATTAAAAATCTCTTCATAATAAATAACCATAAGAAAGATAATTATTTTTATATAACTTAATTACGAATTAACCTTGAATTTTTGCTCTAACAGTCCAATTAATAAATCAGCTAATAAAGCAATTACCGCCGCAGGAACTGCCCCAGCTAAAATTAATTGATCATTGACTACGGCAATTCCTCGAAAAATAAACACGCCCAAACCACCAGCACCAATGGCAGCTGCAATAGTGGCAATTCCAATAGAGATAACTGTCGCTACTCGCACCCCAGCCAAAATAACTGCCATCGCTAAGGGAATTTCTACCTGTAATAATAATTGTCTATCAGTCATACCCATTCCCCGCCCAGCTTCTCGAATCGCCGGATCTACTCCAGAGATGCCTGTATAAGTATTACGAATTAGTGGCAAAAGAGAATATAAAGCCAGGGCAACAATTGCTGGAGTCGCACCAATACCACCAATTACAGGAACGGGGATGAGTAAGCCAAACAATGCTAAACTGGGTATAGTTTGGAGAACATTAGCTATACCTAAAATCGGTTGCCGCAGTTGTTTTTGGCGCGTGATTAAAATTCCTAAAGGAATGCCAATAATAATTGCAATACTAATAGCAATACCTACTAAAAATAAATGCTCTATCGTGCGTTGTAGGATTTCTGGAGCATACTTAATTAAGAAGAAATCTTTCATGGATTGGGGACTGGGGATTAGGGATTGGGGACTGGGGAGCTATGACCAATTTTGAATTTTGTAGCTTTAGCTTCCCGCAAGGTAATTTGAATTGATCAATTAGCTAGTTTGTAGAGAATACAGGCATTGTAGAAAAGCAAGACTTTCTGGATGCTGGGAAGCAATAAATTCATCTTTGGTTCCTAAAAATACCAACTCTCCTCCATACATTAACCCAATTCTTGATGCTAAAACGAAGGCTTCTTGGATATCGTGAGTAACAAAAACCACTGTCTTACCTAATTCCTGTTGTAATCGCTGAAACTCTCGTTGCAGTTCTAGGCGTGTAATGGGATCAAGTGCGCCAAATGGTTCATCCATCAACATAACTGGGGGATCTGCGGCTAAAGCTCTAGCGACACCGACTCTTTGCCTTTGTCCTCCAGATAATTCATGAGGGTAACGTTGAGCGAATTGTGCTGGATCTAAGCCTACCAAGTGCAGCAATTCATAAACCCGTGTCTTAATTTGTTTGGGTAGCCAGCCTTCTAAAGTTGGTACTAAACCCACGTTGCGTTCTACAGTGAAATGGGGAAATAGCCCCGTTTCTTGAATTACATAACCAATCTTGCGCCGCAGTTTAATTTCATCCCACTGATTTGTAGGTATTCCTTGAAATAAAACTTCGCCTTGGGTGGGTGTAAACAGACGATTGATTAATTTCATGGTGGTAGTTTTGCCACTACCGCTACGTCCGAGTAATACTAGTGCTTCTCCTTCGTAGATGGCAAAGTTGAGATGGGATACGAGAGGACGATGATTGCGGCTAAATGTAACATCACGGAATTCAATCATTGCTGATTTGGTTTGCGGCATAATATTCATTTTTAATTCGTAGCAGGACTGACGCAACTGGCACAATAGTAGGGTGCATCAGATGTGGAAAATTCCTAAATTTGTACGAAATTAGTGGGACTGACGCACCCTATAGTTAGTTTGATTATGACACTTGCGTAATATCAATTCTCTATAAATTTGTATCTCAGTAGCTTTAGGTTCCGGTAGGGTATTTTGAATTTTAAATTTTGTTGGCGTAGCCTTCCCGAAGGGTATTTTGAATTGATTCATATGATTGGTCACCCAAAACATAATCTCAGCAAAAAACGCACCGCGTTATGTGGCGGTGCGTGATAGCAAAGCTAAATTAATGAGTTAATTTACGGCTAACAGTGCTTTTGTTGCTGATTCTCCAGACTTTTTCAATTGACGCGTGATTTGAAACATTAATAAACCCAAAATCCCACCGTGTCCCAGAAGTGCTAAAAAAGCGGTCATTATTGGTATATAGCCAGTTGATGGGTACAAAATAATTATTGGTGCAGCCACAGAAAGTAACCACAGGAAAGGTTGATTACCTGGGTTAGAAAACAACATTGCTAAAACGATGGGTGGCAAAATAATAACAGTGCCTACCATCCCATTAGCCCAAAAGAGCCTCTGTTCATTTTTCATCAATAGGAGTAGTTGAGCCAAGGCTGCATAAATGATGGCTAAACTACCTGCAAAAACTACAGATAGAAGGACAATAAGTTTATCAGATGTAGACCCCGGTACAACTAAAGTAAAGAAAATTAAACAGCTAATAGCAATTATGGCATTGATGGCGATCGCTAATATGCCAGGACTTTTTTCACCCCAAATCAAATCGCTGATTAATTTGCTTTTACCTAGCTTCTGGGACATATACATATGTCGATAGCGTGACCAATCTTGTAGAGTTTGACGGTTGGGAGTCAGTGCTGCAATCAGATACAAAAATAGCCCCAAGTCCAAAAACATTAAGGTAGCTAAATTTTCCTTTAATCCTAAATAAGAGTAAGATTTATCTAGGAATTGTGATTGCCAATTGGCAAATCCCAAAGTCAAAATAACAAAGCATGAAGTTAATAAATAACTTTGCTTTTTACTCAACATAGTGGCATTTTTATCTCGATAGCAACGATTTAGAGATTGCCAAAAAAAGTAAGTTCCAATTAAATAAACCAAGATATTGAAGCATACCATAATAGGCAAACTGCTTCCCAATGGTAGAGCGAACCAATGAAGCCCAGCAAATTCAAATTCACCAGAATAATCGTTTAGAAAATAATTTGGGCTAAATAAATGAAAGATAGTAAATGGATAATTACCTGTTCTGCTATCTCGCAAGGCTGCTTTAGCAAGTAAGTGAAACCCTAAAATTAACCCACTACCTAACCAAGCTTGAAAGCCGCCTAACCAAGTACCTACCAAACCAAATAATAAGGCTCCACTATAGTAAAAAATGCTAGATACTATCAAAATTCCATAAAAACAAAAAATCTGAATTAAGGGAATTTGTGCGTTTATTCCTAAAGATAAATGAAACGGAATTGCTAGTGATAACCCAAAATACAAGAGAATGGGAACTCCTAACATTTTGCCATAGAGAATGCTTTCAGGCGATTGGGGGCTAAGTCGAATAAAATTGAGTGTAGCTCGCCGTTCTTCTGTTGCTAAGTCGCTAATAAGTAAGTAAGCTCCTCCTACCAACAGAGCCAAGATAGCAGTAAAACTGAGCAACGTAAAGACATCTTGACTCCATAGTTGCCAGTTAATTATGACACGATCATATTCATCTAATAAACAAGGTGGTGAATTAAAGTCATTGGTAACACCTGTACAATATTTATGGGTGATTTCATAGGAAGGATTGATATATTGTGTTGGTAGTTGAGTTTGGCAGTAAATAAAGAGGATGAATTGACTTAGCAAAGATACAGCAACAGCCAGCAAAATATTACGAAGTTGCCAACGCCCTTTAATTTCTCGTAACAATTGCGGATTCCATTCGCTTAGTTTGTACATAAAATTTTGCATGATTGGCGGAACTCCAAAAATAGGCATTGATAATATTGACTAATTAAGATGCTTGTTTGTGTCCTAATTTCAAGAAGATACTTTCTAAATCTTCTTGTGTACAATGAAAGTTAGTTATAGGAATACCGGAGAGAATGAGCGATCGCAGTAATTCTGCACAATCATCTTGTGTACCAGCAAAATTAACCCTTATGCTATTTTTTCCCGGTATTTTCTCACATTGCTCGACTAAGGGATAATTTTTTAATTCACTCATAAGAGATTCTAAACTACCTGATGTAGATAACATAATCTGTTGCTGAGAAAGTCGTTGGTAAAGTGCTTGCAGTGAAGCGCTTTCTACTAAAAAACCCAACTCCATAATCCCTACAGATGTACAAAGTTCGGCTAAATCACTCAAAACATGAGAAGAAATTAATATTGTCATCCCCGCTTCTTGCAACGCTTTAATGATTTGCCGAAACTGCATTCTCGCAATGGGATCAAGCCCAGAAACAGGCTCATCTAACAGCAGTAAAATGGGTTCATGAATAATCGTTCGCGCTAAACTCAAGCGCTGTTTCATCCCCCGTGATAGGGTGGAAATTTGGCTTTTACGTTTATTTTCTAGTTGTATCAGTTCTAAAACTTCATGTAGGCGTTGAGTCCGGCGTGGTTCCCGCAAGCGATACAGCCGCGCAAAATAATCTAAGTAATCCCAGACTGTTAAATCTTCATACAGAGGATAGTCATCAGGTAGGTAGCCAAGGTGACGCTTGAGAGTAGAGTTACTTTTATCAAGTCGGAGATGTTCCCCATTAATATAAATCTCTCCGGTAGTTGGTTCCTCAGCTGCTGCTAACATTCGGATGAGAGTTGTTTTTCCCGCACCATTCGGCCCAATTAACCCATATACTTCACCCATTTGGATCTCTAAATCAACGTCATTGACAGCAATATGTCGTTCAAATTGCTTAGTTAATCCACGGGTACGAATTGCTAATTCTTTTACCATAGGGAAACACAAAAAATAAATTATCCGAAATTAATGGTTTGGTAGGGTGCATCAGTATGAATAATTTTTGTTTTGATACCATTTCTTAATGAAGATGTGCTTGATTCTGGACTGTAGAGACCTTGTATGCAACGTCTCTACATCATTTATCGGGTGCAACTTCATAGAGAATTGATATGAGTAACCGATGCAGGTAATAGGTAATATTCCAATTACCTATTACCCATTAGCAGATTCTCAATCCCCTGATGGGTGAGGAATTTTATCTAGAAGTCCATAGCTGCTGGAGTGCGCCTGTTGTTTAAACACTAACCTACCTTGTGTATACAGATTGTGCCAGTTTCGTTTCGGAAATTGAAACTGAAGTGATCTTATTGACACCAAAATAAGCTGCCTTGGGATAGATGTAATTAAAAGACATAATGATTAGTGTGACTATTTAGCACGGTTGATAACGCAAGTGAGAGAATAAAAAAGCAAACACTTGCTTTATGGTGTAAATAGCATATTTGTGATTTATCAAACCATTGGCAATTTCTATCTAATTTTGGGTTAGGGGTGAGTGGTTGTCATATGATTGAAAACTGCCGCGTCACTTGCTATGAGTCTAGGAACCCTAGTTAACTCGTGGTTCGGAGAAAAGGCACATTAAACTAGATCAAGAACAACTAGCGACTAACAACTAACATACGTAGTTTATTTAGACGAGGTAGACAAGCGGATTATTCTCATGAAAAGGTTGTTGAAATATCTGAGTCTAGGTTTATTGTCTATTGGTTTTGCCGCTAAACCAGGTTTAAGTGCTGAACGTATCAGTCTTTTTTACCCCCCCTTTGGTGAATTTTCTTTACCTGTTAGTTCGTTAGAAACCTTTGCTAAGCAAGGGAAGATTGATGGTGATTTACAGTTTTATGCTCAACGTGCAACTCCCGAACAGTTGGCACAACTACGGGAGTTTCTACAACAACGCTTTGATGTCACTCCTACCTTCATATCTCAAATTACTTACTCACCAATCGGTGAACAGGTTTTGCAACGCCTGGGAGACATAGTACAGACTGATTCCCGCCGCAATGGCTTTTATGCTTTGCGTTCTGCATTGATTCTATCCGCCGCCAAACCACAGGGTTTCTCAGTTATTAATGTCTTACGTAATTTTCCCAGTGATAATTTGCGGCTGAATTTCTCAGAGGGTGTGAGAATAGTTGATGACTTGTCACAATTGACTAAAAATAGGGATAGAGTAGTTGCGTCTCTGCAACAAGATGCGGTAGCTCAGACTGTTGTTTCTAATGAAAATTTATCTAAACTACCAGATTTACGATCGCCTGGAAAGTTCCGTTGGCAAATAGTCAATTTCACCTTAAATGATCCTCAGCGCAATCGCCGTTTACCAGTAGATTTATATTTACCACAAGCTAATACAGATACTCAAGGACAACCACCTTTTCCCCTAGTTGTGATTTCTCACGGCATCGCCTCAGACCGCTATAGTTTTATTTACCTGGCTGAACATCTAGCATCCTACGGTTTTGCTGTTGCTGTATTAGAGCATCCTGGTAGTAATGCTAAACGCTTCGAGCAATATTTTGCAGGTTTGGCAAGTCCGCCAGAACCTAGAGAATTTGTTGACAGACCTTTAGATATTAAGGTGCTTCTCGATGAACTCCAGCGTTTGGAACAGTCCGATCCCAGGCTCCAGGGTAAACTCAATTTTCAACAAATTGGGGCGATCGGTCAATCCTTTGGTGGTTATACGGTTTTGTCCTTGGGAGGGGCAAAAATAAATTTTAACCAACTCAACCAGGACTGTAACCCCGAAAATTCTAGTTTGAATATATCTTTACTGTTGCAGTGTGAAGCTAATCAATTATTGCCGCAAGATTATCAGTTGCAAGACAGCCGTATTAAAGCAGTCATTGCCATTAATCCTATTAGTAGCTCTATTTTTGGCGAAAGCGGTATCAGTCAGATTAAACTTCCTGTGATGATGGTAGCAGGTAGTCAAGATATTTTCGCCCCACCTGTACCCGAACAAATTCGCCCTTTTACTTGGCTTCCTAACCCCTATAAATATTTAGTCTTAATTGACAATGCTACCCACTTCACTCTCATCGGCGATTCACCCCAAGGGAAGAATGTCTTACCTGTACCAAGTGGACTGCTTGGCCCTGACAGAACTGCGGCTTATTCCTATCTCAAGGCTTTAAGTGTGGCTTTTTTACAAGCCAATCTACTCAATCGTCCCGAATATCGCTCTTATTTGCAGCCTTCTTACGCTCAATCTATTAGCCAAGCTCCTCTAAGTCTGAATATTTTGCAGTCATTAACTGCTGAACAATTGATGGAAATTAGGGAGTAGGGAATGGGTAATGGGTAATGGGGGAAAGAGTTGATGTCCAGATGTTGGATACAACTTTTTTTCTAATGACAACTAACAACTGACCAATAACAATTTCAGTATTATTGCTGACGACAAACTAAGTGAAATTGTTCTGCGACAATATATCTTTTTTGTGTCTTCTTTGTGTCTTTGATATAACAATTTTCTATTAATTCAAAACCTTTCATTTAATTGTCAGGGGATCACCACATTCATCACAAAGCATTCATAAAAACTTATATAAAAACAGATTGTTTATATATCTGATTGTTAACAAGTATTAAGAAATACTTATTAAAGAATATTGCAAGTCCTTGATTTAATTGCTAACGTGTGTGAAGGCAACGATGCTGATAAACGCTCTGATATTAGAAGAGGTAAAACCTATGAGCCATATCCATTCAGCCAAATATGTAAGAACTTGATTGCAATCTGCGAACTACAACCAATGCAGATTAGCCCATATATATCGTTGCTAGAGGCTAATTGCTGTTGTGACATTGAATGCAACTAAAAATTTGTTTTACCTCACGGTGATTAGTTAACGATGAAATGAGGTAAGACTGGGACTCTGGAGGATAAAATCCATGAATATTCGAGGTAAAGTAGCCCTGGTGACCGGGGCTTCCCGTGGAATTGGGCGAGCGATCGCTTTAGAATTAGCACAACAAGGAATACACAGATTAATTTTAGTGGCACGCGATCGCCAAAAGTTAAGAGAAGTCGCCCAGGAAGTAGAGGCGATGGGAGTCCAAGCCACAACATTGGCGATTGATTTAACACAAGCCACAGAGGTAAACATTGCCATAGCGCAACTATGGCGCAATTATGGCCCCATTCACTTACTTGTTAACTGTGCTGGCGTTGCATACCAAAGTTCATTCTTGCAATCAAAACTTCCCCAAGTACAAGAAGAACTTTCTGTGAATTTATTGGGAATGTATACCCTCACCAGCCTCATCGCCAAACGTATGGCTAGCCAAAGACAAGGAACTATTGTCAATGTTTCCAGCTTAATGGGGAAAGTAGCTGCACCAACAATGGCGACTTATTCAGCCACAAAGTTTGCTATCTTAGGCTTTACCCAAGCCTTGCGCCGTGAACTCGCTGAGTACAACATCCAAGTAAAGGCGTTATTACCATCCCTCACCGACACAGATATGGTGCGTGACTTAAAACTATTTCGCTGGGTGATTCCCATGACACCCCAAGAAGTAGCCAAAGCGCTAATTGCTGGACTAGAAAAAGATGCACCAGAAATTTTAGTAGGATGGCAAAGTCATTTAGCCGTGTGGTGTCAACGTTTAGCCCCTTGGTTACTGGAATTGGTTTTAAAAATTGCCACACCACCAGCTATTAGACAACAACAATCTGACGAAAACTTGAGCTTTTGGGCAAAAATCCAGCGTTTTGGCGATTTCTTCTTTTCTGGAAACAAGTTTCCCTTCGTATTCGCCCGCAAAACCTGACGTAAATTTCTAATTAGTTCCCAAATTCCCTCAGTTACAAGCTGATGGAATTTTTTGGCGACATCACACCAATTCAAAATTAATTACGAATTATACACCCCTAAAACCCATACACCCTTACACACCTACACCCTATTAATTACGAATTACCAATTACCCATTACCAATTACCCATTACCAACTACCATAATCAATACTCATTGTTGCGGAGCAACTAAAATGCTGTCCTTACAAAATACTCCCTTGCCAGAAATGATTGATGGTTTGCCAAATATATCTGGTTGGGAAGCTGAGGTTCTCTCTGTTGTTAACAATGATGCGCCAGTCTTCTTACCCACAACGAATATTAAGTTAGAAGATGTGAATGCAGTATTTGCGATCGCTTTACATATGCACCAACCAACTATACCAGCAGGTGATGGTGGTGAACTGATCAGCAATCTGCAATATATGTTTGCACGCCCCCACGAAGGCGATAACCACAACGCCGGGCCTTTTGCCTATTGTTACAGCCGCATGGGGGAGTTCATCCCCGAACTAGTCAGCCAAGGTTGCAATCCCCGCGTTATGTTGGACTACTCTGGTAATCTCCTGTGGGGACTCCGACAAATGGGGCGCAATGATGTCTTAGATAGTCTCAAGCGTGTTACACAAGAACGCACATATCAACCTTATGTAGAATGGTTAGGAACAATGTGGGGTCATGCTGTTGTTCCTTCCACACCAATCAAAGATATTAAATTACATATCTTGGCATGGCAACAACATTTTGCAGCAATTTTTGGCTGGGAAGCATTAGCCAGAGTTAAAGGATTTTCTCCGCCAGAAATGCACCTGCCAAATCACCCTGATACATTATTTCAATTTGTCAAAGCCCTCAAAGAATGCGGTTATCGCTGGTTACTTGTCCAAGAACATACTGTAGAAACAATCGACGGGCAATCGCTAACTGATAAACATTTACCCCATCGTTTGATTGCCAGAAATTCCCAAGGTGAAACTATTAGTATCATTGCCTTAATTAAAACCCAAGGTTCTGATACTAAATTAGTTGCTCAAATGCAGCCATACTACGAAGCGAAAACTTTATCAAAGCGCCGATTAGGCAATGTAGAAATTCCCCCCATAGTTAGTCAAATTGGTGATGGTGAAAATGGCGGCGTGATGATGAATGAATTTCCCAGCGCCTTCAAACAAGCATGGTGGGATATGGTAAATCATGGTGGTGGAAAATCCGGTGTCGTCGGGGTATGTGGCACAGAATATTTAGAATTAATTGCGGCGGCTGGTGTTAAACCTGAAGACTTTCCTTCTTGTCAGCCGGTGGGACAACACCAAATCTGGCAGCGAGTTTCACCAGATAATAATCAACCAGAAGCTGTGGAGAATACCATTCAAGAAATCAAGCAAATTAATCCTAACTTTCATCTAGAAGGAGCTTCTTGGACAAATCATATTAGTTGGGTAAAGGGATACGAAAATGTTTTATCTCCCATGTATGAATTGAGTAGTTTATTTCATCAAAAGTTTGATAATTTATTACTCAATGATTCATATTCATCTATTACCAAACAAGCTGATTATCGCCAAGCGTTGTTATATAATCTTCTTTTGCAGACAAGCTGTTTCCGCTATTGGGGACAAGGTGCTTGGACTGATTACGCCCGTGAAATTTATCAACGTGGTAAGAGTCTATTGACATCATGATTTTATTGAGAAACTACTTATAACGCAATACAGTTCAGTTAAGGCAAAAACTTAGACTGGTGTAGGTTGGGTGGAGGAACGGAACCCAACATTTTCAAGATTTTTCACCCAGTCCCCAGTCCCCAGTCCCCAGCTATATTTTGTGACCAATCATCAGGGAAATAAGCGCCTAACACACCCTACTGATTGCTTGTCAACCAGAAAAAATTACACCAAGTTTAAGAAATCAGCCCTAAGAGAGTTGAAGTGATAACTTATATGATTAGTTGCCCAGAAGGGCGCAAATTATGAAAAGCTTTTCATCTCTCTTTGGTAACACTAAAAAAAATAAATTAGCTCGCTTTACAACTCCATTAATAGCTGCACTGGCGTTAGCTGGGGGGATTAACTCTGCTGATGCCATTAACATAAAAACATCCACGCCTACAGAAATTACTTCAGCATCAGTCCGAGTAGAACCGACAAAACCAACTATTGTTCAGTATCAGGCGGCGGCGGTTGATCCTTTTGTACTCATTCCCATTGTGTTGGTTGGCGGTCTAGTAATATTTGTCCCTTTGTTTTTTGGTGGTTTGGTAGTAATTGGTGAACGTGAGGTTGGTGTAGTCGTCAGAAAATTTACGTTTTCTGGCAAGGGTTTGCCAGCCGGACAGTTGATAGCCCTCAATGGTGAAGCAGGTTTACAAGCAGATACCCTCGCCCCTGGTTGGCATTGGGGTTACTGGCCTTGGCAGTACTCTGTACGCAAAGAACCTGTAGTTGTTGTACCTCAAGGTGAAATCGCCGTTATTGTAGCGGCTGATGGTGCATCAAACCCCCCAGAGAGGATTTTAGGTAAAATCGTCGATTGTGATAACTTCCAAGATGCCCGAAAATTCCTGACTCAAGGCGGTGAAAAGGGTCGGCAAATGGGATTTCTCACGGCAGGGACATACCGCATTAATACTGCCCTGTTTAAAGTTATCATGGCAGCAAATGCTAGTAGCCACGGCATGAGTCCCGAACAGTTGCGGGTGTATACTGTTGCCTCTGATAAGGTGGGTATTGTTACTACCTTGGATGGTATACCCATTAATGTAGGTGAAATTGCTGGGTCAGTAATTACTGGACATGATAATTTCCAAAACGGTCAAAAGTTTCTGGATGGTGGCGGACGTAGGGGTTTACAAGAACAGATTCTACTTTCTGGTTCCTGGAACTTAAACCCTTGGTTTGTCAATGTTGAGCAAGTACCAATGACGGAAATTCCCATTGGTTATGTGGGTGTGGTGATTTCCTTCGTTGGCAAAGCTCAAGAAGATGTAAGCGGTGCAGCTTTCACCCACGGTAACTTGGTGAATCCTGGTCATAAGGGCGTATGGGTTGAGCCGTTGTATCCGGGTAAACACCCACTCAACACCCGCATCATGAAAGTGGAGTTAGTGCCGACTATTAATATAGTGTTGAACTGGTCAGGACGGACTGAACGCCATAAATACGATGCCAATTTAGAAGCTTTGACAGTGCGTTCTAAAGATGGGTTTGCCTTTGATTTGGAAGTGTCGCAAATCATCCATGTCGGCGCTTTGGATGCGCCTAAGGTAATTTCGCGCGTTGGTTCTATGCAAAATTTGGTTGATAACGTTCTAGAACCAAGTATTGGCAACTATTTCCGCAACTCGGCGCAAGATTATACAGTGTTGGACTTCTTAAACGCCCGGAGTGAACGGCAAGTAGAAGCATCTGAATATATCAAAGCAGCATTGCGGACTTATGATGTGCAAGCAATTGATACCTTAATTGGGGATATTCAGCCGCCAGCGTCGTTGATGCAGACACAAACAGACCGGAAAATTGCTGAGGAAGAACGCAAAACCTACGAAGTTCAGCAGATGGCGCAAACCCAACGTCAACAGCTTGTACGGGAAACAGCCCTGGCTGATATCCAACGAGAAATGGTGACATCAGAACAGAGTGTGCAAATCGCTGAACTAAAAGCCCAAGCGCAAATTAAGCAAGCAAACGGTGAAGCCGAGGGAACAAAACTCCGGGCTATGGCTGAAGCGGAAGGTATCCGGGCAACAGGTAACGCGAAAGCGGAAACTTACAGTCATGGTGTGCAAGCATTGGGTATACAAGGCTATACGGCTATGCAAATGATGCAGATTATCGGCGATCGCAATGTCCGTTTAATTCCTGATATCTTGGTTGGTGGTAGTAATGGCAGCACTAATGGCTTAGTTGATGGGTTGCTGTCGATGATTTTGTGGAATCAGACTAATAAAACAGGTGAAGTTACATCGCCACTAGCAACTACAACCCCACCACTATCACCAAATGGTAATTCTCAGTTGGTTGTGGAGTTGCCTAAAGATAAGTAAGTCGGTGTGAATATTTATCAGGTTCTCTCCGACGCGGGGAGAGGCTTAAAACCCTGATTCTTTGGTACTCAGTATCTGTAGGGTGGGCATCGCCCACCTTATCATGGTTGTGGTGGGCATTGCCCACCCTACATATATTTCAGAAAATACTAGTCCTATAACCCACATTCCGCAGGTAATCCCTCTTTTGTTACTACGGGGAGAGTATAATCAGGAAGAAAGCAGACAAAG
>NZ_CAWUDJ010000015.1:0-135615 GCF_963920875.1 Anabaena sp. CCY 9910
ACTTTCATCTTCTTACTTCTCCCGCCTTTTTTCTTAATTCACATTAGGCGTAATTCATAATCTGCAAGAAATTGATATAGGCTATCGCTTTATTTATACAACACTCGATAAATCGTGATAGGTAATAATTATGGTAAATAAAGTTGCTTTAGTTGAAGAAGTTACAATTAAACAAGCTAATATTAAAGATGCAGAAAGAATTACTATACTTGGTGAACAACTAGGATACTCCCTGACAATTCAACAGGTAGAGCAACGTCTGAATAAAATTCAAAATGATGCAGAACATATTGTTTATGTTGCAACTTTAGCAAATGAATATGTAATTGCTTGGGCGCACGCTCATATTTGTGATTTACTCATTATGCCAAAGCAAGCAATTCTTTTAGGCTTAGTGGTAGATAAAGATTATCGTCATCATGGAATTGGGCGTTATTTAATGCAGTATATCGAACAATGGGCTGTATTGAAAGAATGTGATGGAGTAATTTTACGTTCTAATATTATCCGCAAAGAGGCACATTTATTTTATGAAAAAATTGGTTATACCAATATCAAACAGTCTTTAGCTTTTTATAAGCAATTAGTTTAATGTCTAAATTACAAAGTTGGGGAATGATGTTATGGCTTTAATCAATCAAAGAGTAGATGTTCCTGTAATTGTTGATGAATCAAAATGTTTGGAAAAATGTACGGCTTGTATTGAGGTTTGTCCTTTAGATGTGTTGGCTAAGAATCCAGAGACGGGGAAAGCTTATATGAAATATGATGAGTGTTGGTTTTGTTTACCTTGTGAAAAGGAATGTCCTACTAATGCTATTACGGTGCAAATTCCTTTTTTGTTGCGGTAGTTATGTCGTATTAAGAAGAATGTAAGTTCACGCAGAGGCGCAGAGGCGCGGAGAGTAAGAGTTGTGGAGAGGATTTAGGATGTCTATAAGTGCTGATTCTGAATTAAATCAATGGTTGGAAATGTTGCGATCGCCTGATGTTAATGACCGCTTAGTAGCCGTTAAAACTTTACAACATCTCGGTGAAGAAGAGAGCATTGATGCTTTAATTATTGCCCTTAAAGATGACAATATTGCTGTCCAGAAAATAGCTATATCTGCCCTTTGGGAAATTGCTAATCCTGTGGCGATTCCGGCTTTAATTGAATGCTTGAGTTCGCAAGATGAAGATATTCGGACTGAAGCTGCATCAGCTTTAAATGAGTTAGTTAGTCAAGATGATTTATTACTTTTACTAGATAAACTACAAATTGATGATATCAATACACAACTGAATATTTTAGTGCTGCTGCGTAAAATTCATGATATTCAATATTTACAAGATATCTTACCATTTTTACAATCAGATCATCCCGAATTAAGAGAAGCTGCAATAACTACATTGCGATATCTCAATCAACTAGAAAAATGCCCAGAAGCTTTAGATTTAATCTTTGATGAATCAGCAGTTGTGCGACGGGCTACTGCTTTAACTCTGGGACATTTGCAAGATACAGAAGTAATTAATAAACTCAGTCAAGCACTGACTAATGATCATGACTGGCAAGTGCGGCGTAATGCGGCTAAATCTCTAGCTATTCATGCAAATCATCAGGCAATTTTCGCCTTAGAAACTGCTTTAAGTGATGAACATTGGCAAGTCAGGAAAGCAACAGCACAAGCCTTACAAAAAATTCCAGATATTCAAGTTATGCCGCAATTAATTCAAGCTTTAACAGATGAATATGCAGATGTTCGCAAAGAAGCTGTAATTGCTCTTGGTAATTTTGCTCATTCTGATGTTATTATCCCTCTGCAACAAGCTTTGGATGACCCTGATAGGGAGGTTGCTATTCAAGCACAACGAGCGATTAACAAGATACAAACAGATATTGTTTTTTAACGCAGAGTCACGCTAAGTAAACGCGGAGAAACGCAGAGTGTTTTTAAAGTTAGTATGCTATGGTTTCATGAAACTTTTCAAGAGGTTTGGCAATAATGGTGCAAGCAGAAGTTCATTCTTATCAGCAAGAAGTCGTCAAACTACTTAAACAAGTCATCGAACCAGTTTTAAACAATGATATTGTTAGTTTGGGAATGGTGCGGAATCTCCGCATAGTTGAGCAATATGTTTACTTGCGTTTATATATTGGTTCTCATCAACAGCAATTAAAAACAGAAGTTGAAGCTAAATTAGCATCTTTATCTTGGTGTAAAAAGACTTATATTCAAATTTGTACAATTCCTGGGGTGAAAATCACTCTGGGAATTTCTAGTGGTAAAGGTGGTGTTGGTAAATCAACTACTGCTGTAAATTTAGCTGCCGCTTTAAGTTTACAAGGGGCAAAAGTTGGGCTATTGGATGCAGATGTTTATGGGCCGAATGTGCCGCAAATGCTGGGTTTAGGACAAGCTGATGTTGAGGTAATTCAGACTCCTACAGGTGATAAGTTTTTACCTTTAGAAGTGCAAGGAATTAAATTAATGTCGGTGGGTTTACTGGCAGAAAAAAATCGTCCTTTGGCTTGGCGGGGGCCTGTACTGCACAAAATTATTACCCAATTTATTAATGATGTGGAATGGGGAGAATTAGATTATTTATTAATAGATTTACCCCCAGGTACGGGTGATGCTCAAATTACGATTATTCAAGAAAGTCCTATTTGTGGGGTGATTTTAGTGACAACTCCGCAGCAAGTAGCTGTTGCAGATGTGCGACGTAATATATATATGTTCCGCCAAGTCGGTGTGCCTGTGCTGGGGATTGTGGAAAATATGAGTTACTTAACTTGTGGGGATTGTGGTTCACGCACCTATATTTTTGGTAGTGGTGGCGGTGAACAACTTGCAACGGAATTACAAGCACCACTGTTAGGACAAATCCCTATCGATTCGCGCATTTGTAGTGGTGGTGATAGCGGAAATCCCATCGCCATTAGTGAACAAGCTTCCCCCGCTAGTGAGGTTTTTAGAAAAATTGCGATCGCCATAGGTTTAAGCTTCCCTTAGCCTAGACATTTTGGGCTGACGAACTAATAGTTTCATCAGAAAGAGTAGTGATGATGTCTTTCAATCGGCGATCGCGATCGCTTTCTTCTGGTGTTTCCTTACCTAAAGAGGTATCTTTTACTAAGCGATAAATATCGGCTGCTCCGTAGAAAATCTGCTCAGTCAGACCTAACTCTTTGAAAGTTTCTGCAATCTCTTCCATTTCCCCTACCCAACGATGTGCCTTTGGTGTCATAGATGGAATGGAACGTAGTAATATACCAGCAAGTGCAGGTTGGCTATTAGTTACTTCGTTCCATAGTTGCTCATCCAAGCCTAAACGATGGGCAGCAATGAGTAATTCTGTAGCAATTGCTGTCAATCCTTTTGTTAAAGCTGCGTAAGACATCTTTAACCCAGAAGCTTGACCTATTTCATCACTGATGACTCGGATATCCAATCCATAATTACTCAGTTGTTGAAATTCTACGGCTTGTTTACCAGAAGCATATATGCGAGTACTACCGGGAACTCTGGGAGGCGGGCCGATGATGGAAGCATCTACAAATGTTGCACCTGATGATTCGATGATTTGGGCAATACTTTTGACTTTTGCGGGTGCGACTGCATTAGCATCAACATAGAGAATTTGTTTCCCTACATTACTTATGACTTCAGCCACTTGCTGGGCTACTTCTGCGGCGGCTGCGGGGACTAAAACTGATAACACCACATCAGATTCTATTACCAATTGTGTAAGAGAACCCACATCTTGAATATTAGCGGCGGCTGCTAATCGCTGAGTTCGTTGAGTGCGATGATCTAGAGCAGCTATTGTCCTCAGCCCATTTTGATTGAGAACAGATGCTATGGCCTGCCCCATATCACCTGGACTTAAAATACCAACAGTTTTGATTTGCATGGAAAGCCTAACTTTACCTTGACTCAGCTTTTAATTGGCTGATTTTGGTGATTGAGTTCGTTACAAAACTACTGTAAATTGATGGAATTGCCGTATTTAGCTTACATAGAAAGCTATCATAAATCGTTGCCAAAAAGCAAGCTACCCTATGATGGCTCTGAGCTAGGTTTTCACATCAAAGAAGGTTTTTAAACTTAAAGATTGTCGAAAGTTAATCACTAGCTGACTGAGGGTGGCTATATCAATTAAAAAAGCATCGTGACCATAACTGGATTGTAGCCAACCTAGTTGAGCATCAGGAATGAAATCTGCGAGTTCTTGTTGTTCTGTCGGCGGATAAAGAATATCAGAATCAATAGCCACAACTAAAGCAGGTTGTTTAATGCTTCGCAAAACAGATTTATAGTCTCGACCTTGAGCAACATCATGGCTATCCATTGCTTTGGTGAGAGTGATGTAAGTGTTAGCATCAAATCTCTGCACTAGCTTTTGACCATGATGTTGGAGATAGCTAGCGATCGCAAATTGATCAGCCGTTACATCATATTGTCTTCCAAAACGTGCTGTAAAGCTTTGCCAAGAACGATAAGCACTCATCGCCATCATCCGCGCTACCGCTAATCCTTGGCTCGGTGGCTGTTCTAGTGTGTAGTTACCCCCTTTCCAGTTGGGATCAGCATAGATAGCTTGTCTTTGAGCTTCACTCAAGCCAATACACCAAGCTGAATGTCTACCGGAAGTAGCAATGGGTGCGATCGCTTGTACAATTTCTGGATATAATAAAGCCCACTCTAGTACCTGCATCCCACCCAGTGAGCCACCAATAACTAACTGTAAAGATTTAACTCCCAAATGTTGAATTAGTGCAGCTTGTAAGCGCACCATATCCCGAATCGTAATTGCTGGAAATGATGCACCGTAAGGGATTCCAGTTTGGGGATTGATGCTTGTTGCTCCTGTTGTACCGTAGCAACTGCCCAAAATATTACTACATATAATAAAATCGCGATCGCTATCTAGTGCTTTGTTTGCACCCAACAAACCTTCCCACCATTCGTCAGCATCAGCAGAACCAGTTAAAGCATGACAAATCAGTACTCCATTATCACCTGCTGAGTTTAACTTTCCCCAAGTCCGATAGGCGACCTGAACCCCAGTTAAAACCCCGCCGCCTTCTAACTCAAATGGCACTGGTAAATGATAATACTCAGTTTGTTCTGAAATGAAGTCCTGATAATTCATCTAATACTAACTAGGTGGGAAGTTGTTGCAGAGGGGTTATTGACCAATGACCAATGACCAATGACTATTGACTAATCTTCTGAAATGCTTGCCCAAAATCTTCTTTAATATCGTCGATGTGTTCAATTCCCACAGATACACGCACCAAATCAGGTGTGACACCGGCGGAAATTTGTTCTGTATCACTTAACTGTTGATGGGTTGTGGAAGCAGGATGAATGACAAGGGTTTTAGCATCACCCACGTTTGCTAAGTGACTTGCCAATTTAACATGATTAATAAAGGTTTTACCTGCTTCTAGCCCCCCTTTGATGCCAAAATTTAATACCCCACCAAATCCGTGTCTCAGATATTTTTTGGCTCGTTCATGATAGGGGTGATGGGGAAGTCCGGGATAATTTACCCATGCTACTTGGGGTTGTTGTTCTAGCCACTGGGCTAATTCTAAGGCGTTGGAGACATGGCGATCTACACGCAAAGAAAGTGTTTCTAATCCTTGCAATAGTAAAAATGCGTTAAATGGACTTAAGGAAGGGCCGAAATCTCTTAATCCTTCTACTCTGGCGCGAATAATAAAGGCAATATTCCCAAAGGAACTACCTACACCAAATACCTCTTGAAAATTCAGCCCATGATAACCAGGTGATGGTTCAGTAAATATGGGAAATTTGCCGTTACCCCAGTTAAATTTACCAGAATCGACAATTACGCCACCGATAGAAGTGCCGTGACCACCAATCCATTTAGTTGCAGACTCAACTACAATATCTGCACCGTGTTCAATTGGTCGAGCCAAATAGCCCCCAGCCCCAAAGGTATTATCAACAATCAGGGGAATACCATGTTCATGGGCTATATGGGCTAATGCCGCAAAGTCGGGAATATTGAATTGGGGATTGCCAATAGTTTCCACATACAATGCTTTTGTGCGATCGTCGATCGCCTGACGAAAAGTTTCTACATCATCGCCTTCGACAAATTTGACATTTATTCCCAAACGTGGTAAAGAAACTTTAAATTGGTTATAGGTTCCCCCGTATAAAAAACTGGTGGAAACAATATTATCTCCAGCTTGAGCGATCGTGCTGATAGCTAAGAATTGCGCCGCTTGACCGCTAGAAGTGGCTAATGCTGCCACACCCCCTTCTAAAGCTGCAATACGCTTTTCAAACACGTCTGTTGTCGGATTCATTATCCTTGTGTAAATGTTGCCGAACTCTTGCAGAGCAAACAATCGCGCTCCATGATCGGCATCATCAAAAACGTATGAAGTTGTTTGATAAATCGGTACAGCACGGGCATTAGTTCCTAAAGCTGGTTCTTGCCCAGCATGGACTTGCAAAGTTTCAAAACGGTATTTTTCAGACATATAAAATTACTGTTAGGCAATATATTTCTGCAAACAAGCATAAGTCGATAGACTTATAGTATTTTAGCATCCAAAATTGTCAGACTGTTAACTTTCATCTGTCAACAGTCCATAAACTAAAATAATTCTGAGCGTCAACTTTGCAAGGTTAATAACAGCAAAAAAATCTCTTTCTCCCCCCTGCTTGCCTTAGAGGATGTTTGAAAAGTATCATTATTAACGCCAAAATCTTAAAAACCTAACCCCTTGAGCCTCCCCTTCCCTACAAGGGAATGGGGTTTTCAAAGCCTCTCTCCGTGGCGGGGAGAGGTTTGGGGAGAGGTTTGGAGAGGGGTTTCTAGTATACTTTTCGACTTTTCAAACACTCTCTTAGTCTCTTAATTTGGCAAACTGAACAGAGGACGCAGTTTAATACCAATTGCCGTTCCTAATAAAGCGCAAACAATCCAAACCCAACCATGTATGCTAGTGGAAGCAATACCACTAAAAAAGGCACTGACATTACACCCAAAAGCTGTAAAAGCACCATAACCCATAATTAATCCACCAATCACCGTAGCAAGAATTTTTGATGGGCTAACTTGAGTTTGTGGTGTGAGTTTTCCTGCTAAGGCTGCTGCTAATAATGCACCTAAGATAATACCTAGATTCATCACGGAGGTGACATCTGCAAACACACTATTTGATAATGCTGTATCGCCATCCCAAAATTTACTCGTGGAGGAATTCCAGCCGAATGTGGTGGCGATTTTGGCTGTCCATAGAGCAAACCCCCAGGTAATTCGCCAAGGTTCGCCAGAAATAAGCAGGGTTAACCAATTAAGTACAGCTAAGGCGATCGCACCTGTAAATACTGACCAAGAGCCAAATAAAAATCCTGAGCGTGTGGGTGAGGGATGTTCTGCTGATTTGCTGTTTTTACTCCACAACCAAAGCCCCCCAGCTAACAGCAACAATATACCCAACTGTAAGACTACTGCACCTGTCCAACCGAGAGTTTCACCTAAAACAATTGGTTCGGCTTTTGGCAAACCAGCCCAAAGATATCTAGTCAAACTAGCCCAGAATGCGCCTAGACAAAAAGTGATCAGGGTAATGAGCATAGTGTAACTACCTCCGCCAATGGTGTAGAGTGTACCGCAACCACAAGCTCCACCTAATTGCATTCCGATTCCAAAGATGAATGCACCAATCGCCCCTGATACACTCACAGGTGCGATCGCTCCTGCTACTTCTTGACCGAAAGCCTTACCAGCAGCTAATACTGGCGCAAATAACACAGTAGCGATCGCTAGCATTAACAACTGAGCATATATTCCCCGCACATCTCTATTCAACAGCAGTTTGCGATAAGCAGAGGCAAAGCCAAAACTAGAACTATACAGGCTCACACCCAACAAACCACCGATGAGGAATAATACACTTTGTCGCCAGCCATATTTACTCAATAAAACAGATCCGACTGTAAAGATAAATAATGCGATCGCCACAACTAATTTTTGTGGTCTGGGAGGTAATAACTGAGATTTAGATGTCAACGTATTCTCAACCCCATTACTCATAATTTAGTCTTGCCAGATATAACTTGCTTTTAGTCAGGTAAGCAGGAAAACCCAACACCTGTTTAAGTGTTGGGTTATTTCTTGAAGCTTCTGTCTTATGGAAATAAATTAAGCTCTAGAACTATCTTTTTTGTCATCGGTTGTTTGACCGTCTTTACTCCTTCTACAAGCTACTAAACTGTCTTGATCTGAATTATTAGCAGCTTGGCTGGCTTGGACTGTGTTCACTACACCAAAAGTAGTTAGTAACACAGCAAAAAATAGCATTGCAAATTTCATCTTTTTATCCTCTTACTTGAAAATGGGGGTATAGGTGTAGGAGAAATACATTTTCATGTTTGGTTGTGGGATTTTCTCATGAGTAGCTTTCTTGAACAGGAAATTTCCACGAATATCCAATATCCCACGTCCATCTAGCTTACCTGTTCTGGGCCAGTGGCAACAGGTAAGTCTGATTGAGTGCTGTACTCAGTCCAAGAACCTTCATAAACTCTAACTTTGGGATAACCCAGCAAATGTTTTAATACCACATATTGCAGAGTTGCTTCCCGTCCTGTACTGCAAGTAACAATGATGTTATCAGCAGGAGTAATTTTCTTGTCAGCTAGGATTTGTTTGATTTCATCTAAAGATTTTAGTTTGTGGGGGTTTTGAGCATCTGTAAAAGTAGGCCAAGGAATATTTCGCGCCCCTGGAATATGTCCATTTCGTACCCAAAGATTTTCCTTTCCTTGGAATAAATCTGCTGGTCTGGGGTCGATGAATGTAACGCCTTTTTTCCCAATCAGTTTTCTGACTTCACTTAACGAGACACGCACAGCAGGATTATCTTTAACTATAAATCGACCTACTTTGTATTTAGGAAATTCCTTTGTTACTGTTGCCGATGCAGCCGCGTAACCTTTGTAGCCACCATCCAATACAGCTATATCCTGCACTCCAGAACGTTCTAGCAAATAAGCTACCATCGTTGCCCCTAGTACATCTCTGCCATCAGAGTAAACAAGGACACGATTATTATTTGTGACTCCTGAATTAGCAAATATTTGTCCTAATTTTTGATTGTCCCAATATTGTACTGGTAGACCTTCTCTTGGGCCGCGAAAGGCTGTATCGGCAATATTAACTGCTTGAGGTAAGTGTCCATCGATATAGTCTAAAGGTAAATTTCGGACATCCAAAATTCTCAGATTAGGATCTTTGACATTCTCGGCCACCCAGTTAGGAGCAACGAACTGGATCTTAGTACTAGTCGCAGCTCCCCTGGCTGGTAAATGCAACATGGGAGTGAGTAACAAAAAAGCGCAAATTGCTACTCCTAGAGCAAGTAGTTTGTTTTTCTTAAACTTTGCCCAAGAAAATTTCCGTATCTTCATCATGGTTTTTAGCTGTTTACATCTTCCTACTGAAACTTGCCAGATTTAAGTCACATCTAGCAGCAGATAAATTGCTCTAGGTATATAATCTACTATAAATTGGGCGATAAACAGTATTTTGTGTTCATTAATATAAATATTTCATATACAGAGGCGGAATACAAGTGCTGCGACCCCATGAATACAAGGGCTTTGTTTTGTTACCTAAACGTTGGGTTGTGGAATCTACTTTTGCTTGGCTCACTGGTTGTTAGCTTTGGAACAAAGACTACTAGCTATTGCCTCAAATCTCAGAGACTTTGATCTATCTTGCTATGATTCGTATTATGGTACGACGTTTGGCATAAAATCGTACATTTCATAACTTTTCAAACACTCTCTAATAGATAAATTTGCACCTTTAAATAGCTCTTTTTCTGATGATTGAGGATCATAGATATCTAGTTGCAGAATATAAACTTGAGCAGGATGTGGTATTAAATGAACTGTTTTTTCATTGATTACTGGTTGTCCAATTCCATTTTTGCGAGGTAAACATGATTGAATTATGTGAGTTCAAGTTCCAAACAATTCCTCACATATTCCTCACATTTTGTTGATAACCTCAAAGTAGATTTCACCTTCCCAACAGCAACATGGCAAAAGGTGAAATACTGCGTTTATTAATCAAACTCCAAGAGAAATAGAGAATATTGGAGAAAAAGTATGCTCAATGTTGTGCGTTGCAGTCAAATTATCGGTTGGATAGCAATAGATCGCTCAACAGCTAATAGTTTGGGTGAGTTAGAAGAAGTTTGGTTAGATGATTCTGGGCGTATTGCCTATTTTTCTGGCAAAGAAACTTATTTACCAGTAGAAGGAATTGCTGGCACAGCTAACCCTGATTTAGCTGCCGCAGTTGCCCAGAAACTCAACATTCCTTTGGGTAAATCTCTGGTTGAACGCTTTCTAGATAGTGTAGATCGGATTGTATGCGTAATGATGCCAAAAAATTTGGATGCGTTGGCGAAGCCCGCCGCAGGCATCGCTCTGTGGTATGAGGATTTTCGGCAAAAAACCCACGCAGAAGTATGTGAACTCTTGACAAGGCAAAAATTAACTACAAGTAATTCGTAATACCCATGATGGATAGGACATTAGCACACCAACCCCAAGAATATGCGGTGTCAGTATCAGTCGGTGAAGTAAAGCTCAAAGGTAATTTAGTGATTCCCAACGGTGCTACAGGCATAGTGTTATTTGCTCATGGTAGTGGTAGCAGCCGTTATAGTCCCCGCAATCGCTATGTTGCCGAAGTTTTACAACAGGCGGGACTGGCAACTTTATTAATTGATTTGCTCACGCAGGAAGAAGAAGAAATTGACCTGCGAACAAGACATTTGCGCTTTGATATTGGTTTGTTAGCCTCACGATTAGTTGGGGCTACAGATTGGCTGACACATAACCCAGATACTCAACATCTGAAAGTAGGCTACTTTGGTGCTAGTACAGGCGGCGGTGCAGCCCTCGTCGCCGCCGCAGAACGCCCAGAAACAGTGCAGGCTATTGTTTCTCGTGGTGGAAGACCAGATTTAGCTCCTTCAGCCTTACCTCATGTCAAAGCGCCAACATTGTTGATTGTTGGTGGGTACGATCTGCCAGTAATAGCAATGAATGAAGATGCTCTAGAGCAATTACAAACATCAAAACGCTTAGTAATTATCCCCCGTGCCAGCCACTTATTTGAAGAACCAGGCGCATTAACCGCAGTCGCGCAACTAGCGAGTGAATGGTTTATGCACTATCTCAGGTAGATAGGATTGGGGTAGAGGTGTAGGAGGTAGGAGTTTATGGATATAGTCAAGGGTCGTATCGGTCTTGAGGATAAATTTCTGTACGCTGGGAAATGTACTGGCACACATCTGCATTTGAAAGTCCCACCTGGGGTAGTTGACCCTCGTGTTGCAGTATCTTACAAACAGAAAATCCCCTAACAGCTTTGGATGCTGACGAAAGATTGTTACTACAGCAGCATCAATAAAAAACTCAAGTTTCACTAAAACTATAAGAATATGGACATTAAAGAACTTCTCAATCGATATGCAGCTGGAGAACGAAACTTCCAAGGCATCATATTACCAAAAGCAGACCTACAGGGTGTTAACTTGGGGGGTGTAGACTTTGGTAGATCTGATCTACAGGGAGCTAACCTAGCCAAAGCCTCCATGAATGGAGCTAATCTGTGTCAAGCAAATCTTCAAGGTGCAAACCTAGAACACGCAAATTTATCTGAAGTTATTTTTAGTGGAGCTAATTTGTGTGAAGCTACACTAACAACAGCTAACCTCAATGAATCAGACCTTAGTGGTGCATATCTTTGTGGTGCAGACTTACGTGAGGCTAGTTTGCATATGGCATTAATGAGCGCCGCAAACTTGCAGCGTGTAAACCTGAGTGATGCCAAAATGAGCGGAGTCAGGATGTGGAAAGCTGATTTGCGAGAATCTGACCTGAGTGGTGCTGATTTAAGCGAAGCAAATCTGAGTGAGGTGAACCTGACTGGGGCAAATTTAAATGCCACAGATATGAGTGAAGCCTTTTTAACTGGGACAATTATGCCTGACGGTACTATTCATAAATAACCAAATTTGGCGTTGCATCAATGCGGGATGAATTGAGACTTGTATACAAAGCAGAATATTGATTCTGCCCTTTGGGAACGCTTTGAGCGAATGCGCCTACCCTGCGGGTTCCGCGTTAGCGGGGCGTAGCCCGACAAAAATCATCCCACTAATCAGCAACGCCCCAAATTTTTATACACAAACACTACAAAATCTGGGAATTATAATGTCATTGAATCAACCAGTCTGGACATTACCCATTGCAGCAGTTTATGAGTTATTGGGAACTACTGAGAACGGCTTGACTGAATATGAGGCAACACAAAGCCTTGAGCGTTATGGTGCGAATGAACTGCCAGAAACGCCCCAGCGCCCAATGTGGCTTCGCTTTACGGATCAACTCACCCACTTTATGGCTCTATTGTTATGGGTAGCAGGAATTTTGGCATTTATTTCCCGCACTCCAGAACTGGGATGGGCAATCTGGGCTGTGATTTGGATTAATGCCGTCTTTAGTTTTTGGCAAGAGTTTCAGGCAGAACAAGCATTATCAGCACTCAAGAATGTGTTACCGATGCAGGTAAAAGTGTATCGAGATGGTCAACTCAAGCAAATACCAGCACGGGAACTGGTGCGTGGGGATGTTATGCAATTGGAAGAAGGCGATCGCATTTCGGCTGATGCGCGTCTGGTAAAGTCTGAAAGTTTCTATCTCGATGTTTCTGTGCTGACTGGTGAATCTCTGCCTGTGGCTCGCAATGCTTATCCAGTAAGGGTGAAGGAAGTTGCCTCTATTCGAGGCGGTAAGACTCTACCAGCCGGTGAACAACCTTTACAAGAACCAACTAATCTGGCGGAAATTCCCAATCTGGTGTTAGCAGGTTCAACAGTGTCATCAGGACGAGGGGTAGCTATAGTCTATGCCACAGGCGCACAAACAGAATTTGGTCATGTGGCACATCTCACAACCGTTGTGCAACGCGAACCTAGCACTTTAGAAGTGCAAGTGGCACAAGTGGTACGGGTAATTACAGCGATCGCTCTGACGATGGGAGTATTGGTATTTTTGCTGACATCTCTGTTGGTGGGGATGGAAGTGAAAGAGAGTTTTATGTTTGCGATCGGTATCATTGTCGCCTTAGTGCCGGAGGGATTATTGCCAACCGTCACATTATCATTAGCAATTGGAGTCCGGCGGATGGTACGGCGCAATGCTCTAGTGCGTCGGCTGTCGGCTGTGGAAACTTTAAGTGCTACTACGGTCATCTGTACAGACAAAACCGGCACATTGACCAAAAACGAAATGACAGTGCATTATCTCTGGATTCCCTGGCAGCCCATTGGCAATAAACTGCCGGAAACACCATTGGCTATCTCACCCACCCTGATTGAAGTCACTGGGGCAGGATACGACCCTACAGTCGGGAAAGTCCAGATGCCGGAGAATTTTGCTGCCGCCTGGAAAGTCAATTTGTTACTCACAGGGGCAGCACTTTGCTCTAATGCCCGTCTGATTCATCTGACAGCCCCTAGCCGTTGGCAAGAGATTGGTGATCCCACAGAAGCAGCTTTGTTAGTCGCTGCTGCTAAGGCTGGGCTAAATTTGGAAACCTTGCAAACACAACTGCCACGCTTGCGCGAGGTGCCATTTGATTCGCGGCGGCGAATGATGACAGTAATATTAGATTGGCGCGCCTCAAAGGTATGGACTGGTGACTTGCCGAACTTAGCTTTTACTAAAGGTGCGCCGTTAGAAGTCTTACGCCACTGCACATATATCTTAAGAAATGGCACACTTGCAGACATCAACCAAGACGACTGGAATCAAGTGGTGGCAGCCAACGATAGTTTAGCCGCCCAAGGTTTTCGGGTGCTAGGAGTGGCGGCGCGGCGTGGTGGGAGGGAGATGTTAGATTGGCGATCGCAAGACCTAGAGCAGAATTTAACCTTTATTGGTTTAGTGGCGATGTTTGATCCGCCCCGTCCAGAAGTAAGTGATGCGATCGCTGAATGCCATGCTGCCGGAATCAAGGTAAGTATGGTGACAGGTGATTATGGTTTAACGGCGGAAGCGATCGCCCGTCAAATTGGACTGGTCAACAACTCGGTACGGATAGTCACCGGTGAAGGCATGGGAAATTTATCTGACGCACAACTGCGGCAAATTGTCAAATATCGTTCTGGGTTGGTATTTGCGCGGATGTCTCCGGAACACAAGTTACGATTGGTGCAAGCCTACAAAGATATAGGTGATGTAGTTGCAGTCACAGGGGATGGAGTTAATGATGCCCCAGCCTTAAGAGCCGCTCATATAGGAGTAGCGATGGGGATGAATGGCACAGATGTAGCACGGGAAGCCGCCGATATTGTGCTTACAGATGATAACTTTGCTACCATTGTGAGCGCGATCGAGCAGGGACGCACCGTGTATCAAAACATCCGCAAATTTATGACTTATATCTTGGCATCGAATGTAGCGGAACTAGTGCCTTTTTTGCTAATGGTAGCCCTGAAAGTTCCCCCCGCCTTGGTAATTATGCAGATTCTCGCCATTGATTTAGGTACTGACTTAGTACCGGCTTTAGCCTTGGGTGCAGAAAAAGCAGAAGTTGGTACAATGCACCAACCACCTCGGAAAAAATCGCGATCGCTTCTTGACCGTTCCCTACTTTTACGCGCCTATTGTTTTCTAGGACTACTGGAAGCGATTCTGGGAATGACAGCATTCTTCCTCGTCTGGTGGAGTTACGGATATAACTTACAACAATTACAAGCCGTCACGCCCAGTATTTTATCGCACTCAGCCAACGCCGCCACCGTTGCCATATATGCTCAAGCTACAACCATGACCTTAGCTACCATTGTCGCCTGTCAGGATGGTAATGTTTTCGCTTGCCGTTCCGAACGCACTTCTATTTGGCGGCTAGGATTATTTTCCAATCCTCTGATTTGGTTAGGAATTGCGATCGAATGGATGTTAGTCATACTGATTACCAACAGCACATTCTTAAGTAGATTTTTTTCCACTGCACCCCTAGCACCTTGGCAATGGTTGCTGTTGCTAGTATGTCCGCCAATTATTTTAGGCGCAGAAGAACTAAGAAAAGCTGCTTGGCGCAGAAATCTGAGACATAGACGATAAGGTCATCTACTAAGTGTTTTGCTTCTCTCCACAAGGCACATTTAGAAGAAGTTTTTGCCCAAGCACCTGCATTACTCAAAGTTTCGCTTAAACCATTTCAGCCATACACTTGTCAATCTTCAGAATTAAAAACATCTCTGTTTTTTTATTCTTAACATTGGTAGATATTTATTATGTTCAACCCAAGTGAATATACTTCTAGTATAGGCAAATACATTCACTTAAATAACTTAAAAATCAGAAAATTGTAAATGCTTAATCATCTATTTGTTCACTTTCTGGAACTGGGGAACGACGCTTGCGAAAAATTCCTGTCATACTGATGCCTGTAAATAGCATAGCAATCAGTCCTAAACCAACAAGAAAAACATAAATAGGTTTGCCAAAACTCCCGAAATAGCTACCTTGATGAATTGTCATTAATAATTCAATTTGTTCTTCTGATAATCCCAACCAGCTTTCGCCAACTCGGTAAGCAATACCAGTAACAGCACTAGCTAATAAGGGTAGAAAAATAATAGGTGCAACAATACTGTGAATGGTTCGGACAGTCAGTTTAGATTGTGCTTTATTTAATCGAGATTGCTTCGATTTACGAATCATACCAAATCCGGTAATTACCAATCCCACTAGTCCCAGCCCTACCAAGGATACATAAACTGGTTCTAGTGGTTTACCCAAAAAAGTACCCTGGTGAATTGCCAGGAAAATCTCGGCAGTGTCTTTAGGTATCCCAAACCAACTTCTTCCCAGACGATAAGCAATACCAGTCAACGCACTCAGCAGTAGAGGAATGAATAAAATCGGCGCAATGTTACGATGGAGTTTCCGAAATTCACGAGACTGATTGATCTTAACCATTAGAACCTCTTGAATGAATACAATATTGCTGAGGTTGGAGGTTTAACAATACTTGTTTAAAATAAATGTGCTACTTAACCTCAAACTAACTTTGAGCATAAGACAGGAAAAGTAAAGAACTTGGAAAGATGTACCACCAAGGTAAAAATCCTCATATACTTCATTCATGTCTGATTTTAGACTTGACTTGATTACTTATATAATGTCTGGAAACAATTAAAGGTTATTTATAAAGAAAAAATAAAATTACTGTAGGGGAGCCAGTGCGTTGCGGAGGTTCCCTCCGTTGTAGCAACTGGCGTTGTGTTAGGCGCTGATTTCCCAGATGATTGGTCACAAAATAAATATCCTCGCGCCTAACGCACCATCCGTGAGGCGGTGCGTTACGGCTAAATTTTCTTGTCTTTCCGTCCCGAATCCTTTCATAGCCGTAACACACCCTACTTAAGATTTACTTTACAAATAGTCTCTTAATAAGAAATACTGTAATAGTGATTATGCAATGAAATTTTTATTAGTTGAAGATGATGAACGGATTGCTGCATCTCTTACAGAAGCCTTAACTGACAATAATTACGCGATTGATGTAGCTGGTGACGGTGAGGAAGGATGGGACTTCATAACAGCATTTGACTATGATCTAATCCTTCTGGATGTGATGCTACCAAAATTGAATGGTATAGAATTGTGTCAAAGATTACGTCAGCGTGGTTATGGGCTGCCAGTACTGATGTTGACTGCGAGAGATAGCAGTACTGATAAAGTACTAGGTTTGGATGCGGGTGCAGATGATTACGTCATCAAACCTTTTGATTTAAAAGAATTACTAGCACGTATTCGGGCTTTGCTGCGACGTGGAAATACGACAATATCGACTTTTTTGGAGTGGGGCGGACTGCGGCTTGACCCAGCCAACTGTACTGTTACTTACAAAGAGCAATTGTTATTAATGACACCTAAGGAGTACCAATTACTAGAACTTTTTCTCCGTAATAATGGGCACATTCTCAGTCGTCATCAAATTCTTGATCACCTGTGGTCATCTATTGATCCACCTGGACAAGATACAGTCAAGGTACATATTCGAGGAATACGTCAAAAACTCAAAGCCGCAGGAGCAAAAGATGATTTTATCGAAACTGTTTATGGGCTTGGGTATCGGCTTAACCAAAACTTCTAGAAATAAAAGCAGGGTTGTTGTTAGAAAGTTTACCGTACCTTGGCGGCGGTTAGATATTTTAACTAACCCCCAGTTTCGTGCTACCGGTTGGCGACTACTCTTATCTTATTTAATAGCAATGATGGTAGTTATGGGACTGTCATCGGTGGTAGTGTATCACTTTTTTGCTTATAGTCTCAGTCAGCAATTAGATAGGCAGTTGTTGACGTTGGCGGATGCAGCAGCTCATAATTTATCGGCTATTAAGGTGGATAAGATGGCTGTAAACCGCAAGATGCCGCGAATTTTAGATAATGATGGGGATTTAGATATTCCTTGGCAAGATTTACGGTTATATCGTCAGAGTGTGGAATGGTTTGATGCTGGGCAGCAATTATTAGGAAAGGCAGGAAAGCAATTTCCCCAAACACCATTTCTGACTAATTTTCACTCGTGGCAGCAAAATGGCATCAGGATATTAACTGTTCCGGTTTATTCTTCAGGAAAAAATCAACAACTTTTAGGTTATGTGCGTGTAAGTGCATCAACAGTTGAAATACAAAAAGAACTGGAGAGACTGTTGATGGGTTTGGGTATTGGTGGTGTTTTGGGGATGGTTTTAATTAGTGGCACAGGTTGGTGGTTAACGAGTAAAGCTTTGCAACCGATTGAGCAGAGTTTCCAGCAATTACAACAGTTTACGGCGGATGCGTCCCATGAATTACGCAGTCCTCTGACGGCGATTAAAACGACTGTAGAAGTTATCCAAAATCACCCAGAACGTATTCATCCCAGTGATGTCAAAAAAATCGACATAATAGAGGGCGCAACAAAGCAGATGACTCACTTAGTAGAGGATTTACTGTTGTTAGCCAGAAGTGATTCTGCACCTATAAGTTTGCCTAAAACCGCAATTCCCATACCCATAGATGAAATTTTAATTGATTTAATTGATACCTTACAGCCGCAGGCAGAATCTCAAGAAATTACTTTAGAGGCTAACTTGATTGATGCGGTGTGGGTAAAGGGGGATGCACATCAGTTACAACGACTATTTGGGAATTTATTAGAAAATGCCCTGCAATATACGTCTAATGGTGGTTTAGTCAGGGTAGAAATCGTTAAAAGGGATGATTTTGTGGTGATTGAAGTGGCAGATACTGGTATTGGTATCGCACCTGAAAATCTGCCTTTTGTATTTAATCGCTTTTGGCGAGCTGAAAAAGCCCGTTCTCGTCGTCAAGGTGGTTCTGGTTTGGGTTTAGCTATTGCCCAAGCTATTACTCATACTCATGGTGGTGAGATTTCTGTGACGAGTAAAGTCGGTGTGGGAAGTTGTTTTCGGGTGAAGTTACCCATAGTTGAGTAATTTCTTTACTAGTTCCTTACTTTCTCTATTTTACTCTATGAGTTGTGTAGAGGTAAATCGATGTTCCCTGATAACTCGGCATATCTAACTCTGTTGTTAGTTATGGCGCAGGTAGCGCCTAAATAAATACCTCTACACACTTAATTCTGCGGCATTGCATCTATAGGAGAGTTTTATCATGAGTTTTACAGAGAAAGTGCGATTTTTTAAGACTGTTGCTGTATCTGGAGCAACTGCGCTAAGTATTCTAGGTTTAAATGGTTGCAATCCACAAACTCCAGTTGCAATTGTTGAACCATCTGTGCCTGTTGTTCAACCTGCTACCCAAGCTAATACTAAGCCTGAGTCTACCACAGTCAAAAATCTCATCTCTGCTTACAATGGGGAATCTAACGCCCATGTAATGTATCTGGCTTTTGCACAAAAAGCTGATGCGGAAGGTTACAAGGAGGTTGGTAGTCTCTTCCGCGCCGCCGCACGGGCAGAAGCGATTCACCGCGATAATCATGCCAAGGTGATTCAGGGAATGGGCGGCACACCGAAAAATAATATTGCTACACCTGTAGTCAAATCTACTGCTGAAAATCTGACACAGGCTATTAAAGGTGAGTCCTATGAACGCGATACTATGTATCCCGGCTTTATTAAAGAGGCGAAACAGGCTGGTAATCAAGCTGCTGTCCAAACCTTTAACTACGCTTTAGAAGCAGAAACGGGACACGCCAAACTTTACACTACAGCTAAGAATAACCTCGCTTCTTGGAAACAGGCAAATCGTCCTTTATATGTCTGTCCTGTATCTGGTTATACAACACTTGATACAAATAGTAAAAATTGTTTAAAGCCTTTTGAGAAGGTTAGCTAGGTTATGAATCGACGTGAATTTTTTGGCTGGGTGGGTTTAGGGGCAATTTCTACTTCCTTACCTGTGGCCATAGCCGCCTGTTCTTCTCAATCTTCACCTTCTAAGTTAAGTAATGCTCCACCTCGTTCTGATGGCTTTAAAGCTATAGGGACTGTAGCAGAGTTAGATCAAAAAGGTCATATTCTCAATCAGGATGTAATTATCATACGTAATCCCACTGAGAATAAGAGTCTGATTGCTGTCAATTCTACCTGTACTCATGCAGGTTGTGCTGTAAATTGGGAAGCAGATCAGAAATCTTTTGTTTGTCCCTGTCATGAGTCGAAATTTGCACCAGATGGCAAGGTGTTGGGAGGCCCTGCAACAAAACCATTACAAACTTACACAGCTAAGTTGGAAGGTGGGGATGTGTTGGTAATTCGTAATTCGTAATACCGCTACGCGGTTCGCGGTAGCGTTGCGTAGCAAAGCAAGCTACGTAATTCAAAAAACAGCGTTGCTGATTGACAAAATGAAAAATTCACGCAGAGTCGCAAAGCCGCAGGGAGAAAAATGGCTGATAAAATTGAACTCGCATCTATTACGGGGTTGTCTGCATCAGCCGTAGGCGATCGCCTGAAGCAAGAAGGGTATAATGAGCTACCATCTACCCAACAGCGTACTATCTGGGGAATTGCGCTGGAAATCTTCAAGGAGCCTATTTTCCTACTTTTGCTGGGCTGTGGTGTCATTTACTTGTTTCTGGGTGATGTTCAGGAAGCGTTAATCCTATTAGGCTTTGTTTTTTTCATTGTTGGCATTAACTTATACCAGGAACAGAAAACTGAAAAATCACTGGAAGCATTACGCGACCTCTCTAGTCCTCGTGCATTAGTGATTCGTGATGGAGAACGCCAACGGATTGCGGGACGGGAAGTGGTGCGTGAAGATGTGATTGTTTTGTCAGAGGGTGATAGAGTTCCTGCGGATGCTGTGGTGCTGTGGTCTACGCATTTGAGCGTCGATGAATCTCTGTTAACAGGTGAATCTTTGCCTGTACGCAAGCAATCAGTTAGGGACAGCACAGATTTAGCAAACACCATGATAACTGCAACACAGCACCGTCCTGGTGGTGAAGATTTGCCCTTTGTCTATTCGGGAACGCTGATAGTCCAAGGTCAGGGTATTGCTCAAGTTTATGCCACTGGTATGCAGACGGAAATGGGCAAGATTGGTAAAGCTTTGCAGACTGTGGAACCGGAACAGACGGTTCTGGAAAGGGAAACTCGACGCATTGTTAGTAAATTGACCTTTGTAGCGATCGCTATTTGTGTGGCTGTAGTCGTAATTTATGGCGCATCTACGAGCAATTGGCTACAAGGGGTTCTGGCAGGGTTGGCACTGGCGATGGCAATTTTGCCTAATGAAATTCCCGTAGTATTGGCGATTTTCTTGGCGTTGGGTGCTTGGAGATTTTCTTTAGCTAGGGTGTTGACTCGTCGCATCCCTGTAGTGGAAACACTGGGTTCTACTACGGTTCTGTGTGTCGATAAAACTGGGACACTGACTTTTAATCGGATGTCGGTGCAGCAATTATTTGTATCTCCCAATTTTTATGATGTCGCGTTGCATGAACGGGAAGCACTCCCAGAAACCTTTCATGAATTAATCGAATTTGGGATTTTAGCCAGTCGCAAAGACCCCTTCGACCCGATGGAAAAAGCCCTCAAACAAGTGGGTGATGACTATTTAGCGAGAACTGAACATTTACATCGTGACTGGGAGATATTGCGCGAGTATCCCCTGTCTGGTGAATTATTAGCCATGTCTTGTGTTTGGCGATCGCCAGAAAATAGATTAGTCATTGCTACCAAAGGTGCGCCAGAAGCGATCGCTGATCTATGTCACTTTAATGCCGAACAAATGCGAGACTTAGAGCAGCGTATCAATACAATGGCTGCTGCTGGTTTGCGAGTTTTGGGAATAGCGAAAGCGATCGGGCGACATCAATCAAACAATCAGCCAAACTCTCTTCCTGAAAAACAACATGACTTTGTATTTGCATTTTTGGGACTGGTAGGCATGGCCGATCCAGTGCGCCCTACTGTAGCGTCAGCTATTACTGAGTGTTATACTGCCGGGATTCGGGTTGTGATGATTACAGGTGATTATCCAGCAACAGCCCAAAATATTGCCCGTCAAATCGGACTGACACCCGCTACTGAAGTCATCACAGGAGCAGAATTAGAAAAGATGCCAGAAGGCGAGTTGCTTTCTCGGATTCAAACTGTGAATATCTTTGCACGGGTTGTCCCAGAGCAAAAATTACTGATTGTTAATGCCTTGAAGCGCTCAGGGGAAATCGTGGCGATGACTGGAGACGGGGTAAACGATGCCCCAGCTTTGAAAGCGGCGCATATTGGCATTGCAATGGGCGAACGGGGTACAGATGTGGCGCGGGAGTCTGCGGACTTAGTGTTGCTAGATGATGATTTTTCTTCCATTGTCAAGTCCGTCAGGCTGGGGCGACGAGTATTTGACAACCTGAAAAAAGGTATGGCTTATACCTTAGCGGTTCATATCCCCATTGCTGGAATGTCGTTGATTCCTGTAATCTTTCATTGGCCTTTAGTGTTATTACCTATCCACATTGCCTTCCTACACCTAATTATTGACCCAGCTTGTACTGTAGTGTTTGAGGCAGAGCCAGAAGAAAGTAATGTGATGAAGCGTCCACCCCGCAACCCAAAGGAGCCATTATTTAGCCGTCGCACTTTGAAATTAGCATTGTTGCAAGGATTAAGTGTATTAGTAGTGCTAGTAGCTGTATTTGCTGTGTCTTATTATTCTGGAAACGGAGAATTTGATGCCCGCGCTCTTGCTTTCACCACCTTAATTGTATCGAATTTGAGTATGATTTTGAGCAATCGCTCTTGGTCGCGCACCATTCCAGAGATGTTACGCACTCCCAATCAAGCACTGTGGTGGGTACTGGGTGGTGCAGTAGTTTTTATGGGACTCGTGCTGTATTTTCCTGTATTGCGGCATCTATTCCGTTTTTCTTTTCTGCATTTTGATGATTTAATAATTAGTCTCGCCTCTGGAGTATTCAGTATTTTGTGGTTTGAGGGACTGAAAATTTGGCGACGAAAAAAAGATAATACACGACGGGCATTTGACTAATTTGTGATGCAATAAAACGGTTATTTGGCAAGTACCAGCACACCAAGGAATCCATTTGACAATCCAGATAAGGATTTGCCAAGTCAACCTTGTTCAAAATACTTCGGAAAAACCAACAGTATCAAACCACCATGCTTCGGTCAAAATATGCACCAGTGTTTTGGATAGAGACAAACCAACAATCACAATCAAGATGATTATTAGAATGCCTCTCTGCTTCAGGTTCATAATTTACCTATCAATAGCGAAATACCGCAGCTAATGGGGTACCATCTGGCATTTCAGCCGATTCAACTGCATAGACAATACCGCCATTTAAAATAGTTTGAGTTGCAGCGAAATCTAATAATTCCTCGTCGTTGGGTTCTGCGTCGGAATGTACCTGGACTGTTTGGGTATCCGAGTCAAAAGTACCCCACTGCTGCTGACCGAGGGCGACAATTAACTTGTCAACCCGTCCCTGACAAGCAGCCGGAATAGTTTCCGTAATTTGGCTGGAGGCTTTTCCAGTTCCTAGCAGTTCCCTGTATTGATTGATTGCATCTTGCTGTGCTTGCAAAAATAATGGTTCTACTATTTCCCAAGCTTGGGTGTGTAATTCTTCTGGTGATAGCAGTTCTGGATTACCTGTTATCCCAGTATCCACGAGATTAGGATAAGTATTTGCCTCTCGGTAAATTGGCAAAAGATACTCTACCCCAGCCAGCACTAAGGGAGCGTGTTCTGCTTTGAGTAACTCCTGCAACGCTTCATTGACCCGATGGAAGTACAGGCTGAGGTTTTCCTTCTCATCCTCATCACCAGCACCATGACCGTGAAATACCGTGACTCCACCAGAAGCGGCGCGTCGTCCACCTGTTGCGCCTGGAGTACCTGTATGGGAAGGTGTTTGTCGTTCTGGTTCTTCAAACCGTAGTACTTCTTCCAGACTTGGTAGTACCCCAGTTAAATCAATCTCTTCAATATGATGGTGAGTTCCTGCTAATAGCCGAATCAGATTATGGCTGAGAGCCAGGATATAGAAATGTCCATCACTCTGGAATAAGGGGAATAGAGGTTTAAGGTAAAAATGGTTACTTACAGTTACTCGTTCTGTAAAATCTATAGGCACAGAGTAATATTGGAAAAAATCTTGTGAGCGGAAGACTGCTAAACCATTACTTTGATGTTGCCAAAATTCATAATCATCTAGCTCTTTGACTGGTTCGAGTAAGTTTTTGGCATCTTCAGAACGCCAACCATGCTCAATCAGGCGTTCTTCAGCTTCTCGAATTAAGTTCTTAAACCGGATAGGATTTTGTTGGGTGTCCATCCCGGCATGGCAAGTTGGGAGAAAAATCGATACACAGACTTCTCTGGGTTGTTTTGCTAGTGTTTCGAGTTCTGCAAGAGAGAGTAATTTCATTTGTTTATCTCCTGTGTTTATAGAGAAGGGTTAGAACTGATAGTGGCGTTTTTCCCAGCCCCCAAGTTAACTTCTAATCCTTCTGTTGTTTGTATGATACTGGTATTGAAACTTGCACAAAGAAACTGCATACGCTGGCAGATAGCAGTAAATTCTCCACATTTAGCTAGGGCAACTTGCGTGTAACTTAAAAGTACAGGTATTAAACACAACTTATATAAACATCACCGCATCTGCACCGCGTAAAATCGGCAAAACATCTCCCCAAAAGGACTCTGCTGACCTCCGGGACATCTCTTCGTTGACACCCCGGCCCAGCATAACATCGCCAATAAATGCTAAAGTGACGGACTTTGCCATAGGCGGAAGTGGTTGATGTTCTCTGGACTATTCAAAAAGTGGTTTAAATCAACAGCCTAACCTTGTAGGCGATGCTTACCAATCAATCTAACAGTACTAGCCTGCGGTCCTTTATCACCTTCTTCCTCTGCAAAACGAATTTCGTCTCCCACCTGCAACTGCTCAAAATCACCATTGAATAGACTATTGCGGTGAAAATAAACTTCGCTACCATCAGGTGTTTCGATAAAACCGTAGCCTTCATCAGAGAACAAAGACGTAATTCGTCCATGAGGCTGTTCTTCATGAGTTTTGGTTTCCTGACGCAGCATACTGGTGTGGTCTTGCAGTTTACGCTTGGCTGCATCAAAAGCATCACGAATTGCTACATAAATATCCTCGTGGGATTGATGTTCAGGTGGGTCACGGTTGACAACAATTTCCCCTGTTGGCACAGTGATGTCAATTCGCACCTGATAAAGTTTACCGTTACGTTGATGTCGATGTGGGGCATCAACTATGACTCGACAGCTCGTAATCCGGTTATAAAAATGCTCTAGTTTATCAGCTAAGGAGCGAATTTTTGCTTCTACCGCTTCTGATGGTGGGATGTTGTGAAAGGTGATTTGTAGTGGAATGATCATGTGTTCTCCTATTTCTCAAGTATCTCTTGCCTGGATTGACAGATTGCTCAAGCAATATGCTAATTAAGATGCGTTTTCCCAATCACATAACAACTCATGCTCTTTTTTTACTGGGAGTTGACGGAGGGGAACTTGAGGAGTACCAATATCTGTTGAATGTTGAGATAACCGTTTTTTCTTAATTACCTTTTCTACCTGCAATTTTGGTTGAGTGGCTGTAATAGTCATTCTACTCACCTCCCACACTAAATCAGGAAGGAAAAATCGTTATATCTGCGACATATATAGCAGCAATTACAACTCAGTAATCAATGTATATGAAAATTTTGAACTTGAATTATTAACCTTTACCTTCCATTTCTATTATTTCTCTAAAAGTCAATACCAACGAAGAAACGATAAAAAAGTATATAAAATTTTAAGAACTAACTGCAAATTACTGTGTCAAAATTTCGTAAATTGCAGTATCACTAATTTGAGCAAAATTCTCATACCAGAGAGCGATTGCATACAAAGGTTCTGGTGTTATTAAACATATAAGTTTATCTACCTCGCGGCTTAATTCTTGACAAGTTTTAGCTAATCCTACAGGAACTGCAACAATAATTTTCTGAGGCTTTTGTTCTCTTACAATAGCAATGGCAGCACGCATGGTTGAGCCAGTGGCGATACCATCATCCACAAGAATGATAGTGCGATTGCTAATTTCTAATGGCAAAAGATGACCTCGATAAGCTCTGTCGCATCGCTCTAATTCTCGTTGTTCTCTAGCCGCAACATCATCAATTGTTTTACCCGAAATACCCAACCAACTCACAACATCATAATTAAGGCAACGTACACCACCAAAGGCAATGCTACCCATTGCTAATTCTTTATGTCCTGGAACAGTCAGTTTCCTCACCAAACAAATATTCCACGATACATTTAAAGCTGTGGCTACTTCAAAAGCAACAGGTACACCACCGCGCACGAGTCCTAACACTAACACATCTGGATTATGGGCACAATCTGTCAGTTTGTTAGCTAATTGTTGCCCTGCTTTAGCGCGATTTCGGAATCTTGTTTTGATTTGACTCATGGTAGCCATAACTGACCGCCGCTTGCAAGATATCTTTTAGGTTAGGTAACAAATTTGAGAAAGTTATGAGGAAAGTTAAACTACTTCACAACTTTCTCGAATTTTTCTTTTAGCATTAAATTAAAGCCAAAAATTTGAGTCACGTTGCACCTAGAAATTTAAACACTTCTAACTTAGAAAAACTGGTGAATTCACTATGAAAAACCTATCTAATCAACCAGTGAAAAGCGCTCATGAACTCAAAAGAAAGTATGAAACAGGAGAAAGAGACTTTCGCGCAGCTGAGTTATCTAAAGTTGACTTACAAGAAACTTATTTAGAAGGAGTAGACCTGAGCGGAGCCAACTTGGATGCAGCCAAACTGAGTAAAGCAGACTTGAGTGGTGCTAATCTCAGTGGAGTTTATTTAAGAAAGGCAAATCTAAGGGGAGCTAACCTCAGTGGTGCAGATTTGTTTAAAGACAAATTGGTGGGAGCAAATTTGAGTGAAGCTGATCTTCGAGGCGCAGATTTGAGAGGAGCTAATTTGAACGGGGCTAACTTAAATGCAGCCAAATATGACAGCTACACAGTTTTTCCAGAGGATTTTGACCCTGTAAGCGCCAAAATGATGCAGTTGGAGGAATAACAAGGAGATATGTTATGGCTCACGTCCTGACATCTGAGAAAGTCTTCCCTCGAATGGTAGATTTACGCAGACATTTACACAGCCATCCTGAACTGGCATTTGAGGAAAAAAAGACGGCATCCATCGTTATAGATGAACTTAAGCGTTTAGGTATTCCATTCTGGTATGGCGGGGTGGGTAGTGGCATCATTGCCAAACTGATCAATGCTGGACAAAGAGCGCCGACAATTGCTTTGCGGGCTGATATGGATGCTCTCCCCGGACAAGAAAATACAGGGTTACCCTTTGCTTCTTTACACCCAGGTAAGATGCACGCCTGCGGTCACGACGGTCACATGGCGATGGTGTTGGGTGCAGCAGCTTTATTGAAAGAGAATCCGCCACCAGGAAACGTGGTCTTCATCTTTCAACCTGCGGAAGAAAAGGGTGCTGGCGCGAAAGTGATGATTCAAGCTGGTGCTTTAGAAGGAGTAAATGCTATCTTTGGCGGTCATGTCACCCGTCACTACCAAGTCGGCGAGATTATGGTTGCCAAGGGAGTCATTACTGCCCAATCTGATGGCTTTACTATTCGTGTCAAAGGAAGAGGCGGACACGGAGCTAGACCCCATGAAGCTGTTGATGCTGTAGTTGTTGCCGGACTGCTAATTATGGCTGTGCAAACCCTAGTTTCACGAGAAATCAACCCCGCCTATCCTTCAGTAGTTACTATCGGCAAAGTAGAAGCTGGTAGTGCAGGTAATGTCATCGCTGAGGAAGCAATTCTAGAAGGTACTATTCGCACCACAAACTTAGATGTGCAGAATCACATAATGGATGGACTGAAGCGCATAGCTACAGCCGTAGGAGAACTGCACAATGCCAGAGTAGAGGTAGAAATTCGCCACGGATATCCACCTGTCATTAATACAGGAAAAGAAACAGAAATTGCTCGACGGGCTATAGTTGATATTTTGGGTTCCAAGGGATTAGTCACAATGGATTATCCCAGCATGGGAGCAGAAGATTTTTCTTTCTACTTGTTACACGTTCCTGGGTGTTACGTCAGATTTGGTGCTTGTCAACAAGGTTGTGAAAACATCCCGTTGCATAGTCCTTCCTTTGACTTTGACGAAGAAGCATTGAAAGTTGGCGCAGCTTTTTTTGATCGGGTGGTTCGAGAAGCGATCGCAGATTATGCAGATAACTCCTAGTAGAAAACAGCAGAAGGCACTGAAGTAATATTCATGAAAAGCGCAGATTTAAGCAATTTGGCAGGGTTTCAAGAAGTTGAACATACAGCTGACTGGGCTTATCGCGTTTGGGGGCAGAATTTAACTCAGTTATTTATCCAAGCAGCGATCGCTCTTTATTATTTAGCTGATGTTCAATTAACTTCAGAGTCTTCAATTACGCGAAAAATTTAACTCCAAGGTGTTAATTATATCAGCCTACTGGTTGCTTAGTTGAATGAACTTTTGTATTTACATGAAAGTGAAAACTTAGCATTTAACCAATTTAAAATCTTGCATCTCGATGCACACTTCCAATTATAGAGAATAGAAATTTAGCACCCTCCAAAGTTGGAATAGTTGGTAAAAATAGAATTCCGATACCAAGAAATGGGGTAGTCAGAAAAACCAGAAGTTTGAAATTTCGATGATACATTGTCTTGCATTTACTACAATTATTGGCATAACAGCCACCGCCTTTGCGTCCACTGTAAACTGTGGTTAGGTGCTAACTGCCATGTTTTTTCGACTGACTCACCATGAAAACTAAGCCAGAAGCAACAATTTGATAAGGAATGAGCAAAACTGCCCCAGTAATAGCTTTAAAAGTCCACCCAATGCCCATTATCGATCGATAAAGTTTTATTGCTTCGTCTCTGAATTCTGGAGCAATATTTCTGAGTCGGTCTTCGTCTGACCAGCCATTAAAATCAAAACCCAGATAATCAAGCCGCATCTCGGCTTGATTATCTGGTAAATATGCCAACAAAGTAACTAGAAGTACGCACGTCATCAAAGATAGAAAACTGCTTAATAGCAAACTAGTAACATAACCCTTCCGCCTTAACAAAAAGGGCATTGCAAATGGCGTTATTACCATCATTACCAAAATAGAAAAATAAATTACCGAAGATATATACTGCATTTTTACCTAACTATTTATTCCACAGGCGAAAATCACATCATTAATTGTACCTACTGAACTGATTATTAATTTTGATAAGCAGGCAGTTGACAGTTGGTAAAAGCCATGATTTTTAGGATTTTCAGTATTTTAATGATGGTATGCTTCTTTACGTCAAACTATATTAGTAAAATTCGTCGATCGCAGTTTGCTTGTGTACCCGATCGCTCTCTTCCAGGTCTTACCCAAGCTATATCTCGGTCAGAATCCAACGTCATTTGTGTATCTCGCTCTACATCACTTTGAAATCCACCACGGGTTAAAAATCCGGGATTGTTGCGAGGACTGGTAAACATATGATAAACAATTACTGCCTCTGTCCGTCCCCAAAGATATTGTTGCGCTAGGGTGTCCGCGCCCCTCGCATCTCCAACAACAAAACATTCGTTTTGAGCGATCGCGCGATCGATCAAAGGACGGTAATGGATCTCAAATTCTGCTTGAGTTATATCAAGGTGTCCACTGATAAAATTAACAACCCTTTTACTTCTCATCTGCTGGCTTTCCATATCTTCACAACTTTTGCCTATATGCTACAAAAAGTAGTATATAGGCTACACTAAATTTATTCGATTGAACTTGAGTTATGCGAACAATTGTAGTTGGCGATATTCATGGTTGCTATGCAGAATTGCTTCAACTATTAGCCAAAGTAGAAATTACAGAAAAAGATTGTTTAGTCTCCTTGGGGGATATTGTTGATCGCGGGGTTGACTCAGTCAAGGTGTATGATTTTCTCAAAAATCGTCCTAATACCATCGTCTTGATGGGTAATCACGAACGCAAACATCTCAGACAAACTCTTTCCTACTCCCAGGAAATTGTCAAATTACAATTTGGCGACAGCTATGGCGAATTTTTAGAATGGATTAGTCATCTACCCTACTATCATGAAACCGAATCGGCAATTTTCGTTCATGCTGCGGTGGAAGATGGTATACCCATCGAGGAACAAAGGGAAGAGGTTTTATGTGGTTGCACTGCGGGTGAAAAACACCTGGGAAAACGCTATGGAGATAGTTCTTGGAGTCAGTTATATACTGGTGTTAAGCCAGTAATTTTTGGTCATCGCGTTGTTGGAGATCATCCCCTCATAATTCCCCAAAAAACCTACGGTATTGATACTGGAGCCTGTCATGGTGGGACATTGACAGCCCTAATTTTACCTAGTTTTGAAATTGTTCAAGTACAAGCAGCTAAAGACTATTGGCAAGAAGAGATAGTTAAATGGCAGTTGCCAGTGATGAAGGCTAAACCCTGGGGTAGTTATAAGTGGGAAAAAATTCAGGCGATTTGTGATGAGTTTAGAAATTCTGCAAATTCAGAATTATCGGCTTTTATTGCCCAGAAGGAACAGTGGATGTACGATTTACTTGCCCTTGCTCCCAAAATAATCTTGAAAGTAGAGGAAAAGCTGGCGGAATTGATTTCTGTTTATGGTAACGATGGGTTCAAAAAACCAGCTCGTTGTTTTAGCTATGCCACCCTACTATATCAAGCTAATGCTAGCAATCTGACAAGCAAATTTCTCCAACAAGCCCTGTCGACACCAGATAAGTGGTTGCAAATCATGAAGGAATTGGAAGTTTAGCCTGGTAACAGGTGTACTTATCCCCAAACGTTACACTCCAAGATTTCATCGTCTACTAGAAGCTCACCCAGTAGATAGCAAGTTATATAAACGTTTAATGTCGGCTGAAGAAGCCATTTATCATAGGAGATGGGATGATTTAATGGGACAAAGTAGCGCTTGTGGAGTGAAGCGATCGATCGCTTTGGCTCATCAAAAGCTTTAACCTTAGAATTATTTAATAAATTTTTTAGATTTACTCTCAGATTGCACTTATTCTCTAACTAAGGAAAGATGATTTAACTTGATAGACCCATCTAGAGATGAATAGAAACAAGCAGACTCAAGCATTACAATGCTAACAATCGATACAAGCTCTACTGCTGTTGAAAGAGAGCTTTTGTGTCTAATAGAAGCGAAAATGTGAGGTTGGGCAATGAATAAAATCCGCGTAGTTTTAATTGAAGATCATGACCTGACACGAATTGGTCTACGTGCTACTTTGCAAAAATTAGATGGCATTGAAGTCATTGGTGATGCTAGAGATGCTGCCTCTGGTCTGAAGTTGCTTAAATCTACTCAACCAGATATTGCGATTGTTGATGTGGGCTTGCCTGATATGAGCGGCATTGAGTTGACTCAACACTTTTTCAACTCAATGGACACACAACAAACCCCTCAAACCAAGATTTTAATTATGACCATGCAGGATAGTGAAGATACTGTTCTAGCAGCCTTCGCGGCGGGGGCAGATTCTTACTGCATGAAAGATGCCAGTACTGATAAATTAGTAGAGGCTTTGCATCTGACTGTTAATGGTAATTCCTGGATTGACCCAGTAATCGCTCGGATCGTTTTACAGCAGACCCAAAAAGCTACAACTGCTGCCAACGTTCGACCAGACACGGTAGCGATTAATGGCTTGTCACCAGAATATAGCCACATTGTAGAAACATATCCGCTCACTCGAAGAGAATTAGATGTCTTAAAGCTGATTGTAGATGGATGCTCTAACGCTGTGATTGCCGAAAAACTCTACGTTTCCGTAGGTACAGTTAAGACTCACGTTCGCAATATTCTCAATAAGTTATGTGTTAGTGATCGGACTCAGATAGCTGTTCGTGCTTTACGAGCTGGGCTAGTTGCTTAAAGCTAAATCTCTAAATGGCTGTTGGCGTAGACTATACCTGCAATTGGTGACAACGTTGCCCGCAACTCCTGTTTATAAATCTTACGCTGTATTTCGCCGACGATTTTGATCTTCATACATTTTTCTACAGCCAGCTTGATAACAGGCATTAGTTAATAACCAATGGTCTGTATGTCGTTTTTCTCCAAGTCATGATGAGCAACTGCATCTTTCAAAAAAACAAAATTTCGTGTTCAAAATCTTCAGGAGTTGGCTCTATTTCCCATACCAATCCTTCCTCAGTATCACCCAGTGCCACTTCCAGGTATAGCTTATTTACTGGAGTATTAGCCTGTACTTGATTGCCATAAAATGGTTGTAAATTTTCTGTCAACAGTCGTAATTTTATTCCCTGGGCAATCATTTCACCTCTCATTGCATTTTGTAATTCAAATCGCCAGACTCTATCTGTAATACTATTTTTTGCCTTGACTCGCAATTCATATTCTTGCCCAGCAATAGTGAGTGTTCGCACTAAAGTTGGTAATTCAGTTGTTGACTCTAAACCTCTAGCTCCTGCAAAATTTGACTCTAGCTCGACACTATGCCAGCCAAATGCTTGTGCAAAATCTGATACACCAGCTTGCAACCATTGGGTAATTGACCACTTTTGTTGTTGTCCTTGACGCTGTTCATACAAATGTTCCCGCCAACCGCCATGTTCTAGGAGCGCACCCCAAGTGGGAAAGGGTACTGCTAGACGGGGTAAAATTAGAGCCGGATTTCCAAGACGTTGCAGTAAATTTTGTGCTTGCGCGATCGCTAACTCTTGTAAAGGTACTGTTTCTTCAGAACGTGTGGGTTCTTCCACACAAAGTTGACTTGCTATCCACAAAATACCAAGATTAGCAATCAAATTCTCTCCATCCACACAGTAGGCGCGATCGCTTGCGTCATAAGTACCCATACTCTTCAGTAGCGCATGGGTGGTGTATCCCCAAATCCGGATGCAGCCTTCTTCGAGATTTACTTGTACTGCTAGGTAATAGTCTGCTGTCCAACTAGGAATATCTACCCACTCTTGCGGAACGCGCAGTTCGCTTAAATCAACTGCTTCCGTAGGAATTAATACCATACGTTTTGTCCCGAAAGAAATCCCAAAACCATTGACTACTTCCCAAACACTGGGTAGCGCAGCCAGTCGGGGAAAAGCAGTCGCATCGGGATTGTGTTCGGCTTGTAGCCAAGGTAGAAAAGTGTTCAGGCTCAAGCGATTGAGATAGGCACTCCACCGCCGACTATCTGAGGAAAAGGCTTGGCTTTGCTGCCAAATTTTTTTTTGCTCAGTTTCCGAAATTTCTAGCCATAAGTGTGTAGAGTTTTTGAGAGCCAGTGCATCTAAGCTAACCATAAGAATTGCTATGTTGATTCAGAGAGAGAATGGTGATAGTAAGTTTGTAACCATTCTTCGAGAATGGTGCTTACATAGTTGAGTACCAGCGAGTTTAAAGAAATATGCAGCGATTGTTGACTCCACGTAACAAGTTTGAGGAGCAAAAAATCTTTGACTTTAGCCAGCCTACGAGAAATGGTGTACTGCTTAATTCCTAGCTGTTGAGCAATCTGCTGTTGAGTTAAGCCTTCTCTGTAGTAAAGTTGGATGATATTGTGGGCTTCTGGATCTAGTTCAGTTAAAGCTGTAACTAGGACGTTGCTAATTTGCGCTTGTTGTGATTGCCGATCGAGCAGTTCTTCTTGAGCCAGAATTTCTGTCATCAAGGACTCCTGCTTGAGTTGCGGTACTATATCTATATATTCATCTCCAGAATTTTCCTCCCCTACTGAGACATTCAGGGAAATCATATTGGGATATAAATAATCTCTTACGGCTTGAGCAGAAATAATCAACCATTTCTCTATGGTTTCTTGACTGCACTCTGGCCCTGGTTGTGAAAGTTGGGTTTGACGTTGGAAATTATAAAGTTGAGCGATCGCTGTCCATGTGGCATCATCTGGTCTAGATAATTTGCGAGTACCGACAATTTGCTTAGGAGCGTATAACGCTTGATAGCATTTCCACGCTAATACATAGCGTTGGATAACATCCTCATGGATTCCCTGATTTTGTAAAGACTCTACTAACCGCTTTTGAGTTAACTTTCTTAACAATCGCCAATTAGTACAAATATCAATTTCGTTTTGCGATCGCAGCATTTCTTTGAATTCGCTGCTAAAAATCGCACTAGCATAATTTTTCAGGTTAAAGTTCAGGTTGGGTTTAAACCCTTTCAACACCTTATCAACCCGAATGATCACCATTTGAAAGCAGTCAGATAGTGTGTGTTGGGTAGAGGAAAGATTAGTAACTATTTTGTGAACAGCCCAGTAACAGACTTCTTGTAAATAAGCTGAAAAATGTCCCCTGGCTAAACTCTCAGGTTTTTCTTGCCATACTTTATACCAGTAACACACCCAAAAAGATTCGGAAACTTCTGGCTGTGAAAGACGTGTTTGACAGTTAATTAGATTTCTGTGCAGTCTAGCATCAACTGCCCAACTAATTGCTTTGTCGGTATCGAATTGCAAGAAGGTCGTAAACTGTTCAGTGATATTTTGACGTGAACGCATAACTTAAAATTAATTATTTTTGTATAAATTTATACATAAAACCGAAAGTATAAAGAAAACTTGAACAGCACTTGTGTCTAGTTTATTATACTTAGGGAATTTTGCTAGGAAGAAATATTGGCTTTGCCAAAAAAATAAGTGGGACTTCGGTTTTTATCTCCAATAGCTGCTCAAATTCGTTTGAAAATTACCAGACAAGCTGAAGCTATGATCAATGCGTGCAAAATCAGCAGAGCCAAAAAACATATTTTCGAGAAGTGAGTGCATAAACTCAATTGAGCTTACCCTATAGAAATTTTGACCGGCACTAGCCACTTAAGTTGTGTGACTTGACCAAAGTTACCTGTTTAAATCCTAGCAATAAATATATGAGTGAATTACTAAAGCGTTTGGAACAGCTATCGCCTCAAAAACGCGAACTTGTTCTGCAAAAATTGTTAGCACAGCAATCTTCTACAATCAACAATAAACCTAAATTGCCGCGCATTGAAGCTGTTAGCAGCGACAAATTAATACCTTTATCTTTTCCCCAACAAAGACTTTGGTTTCTTGACCAAATGGAGGGTAATAGTGCTGCATATAATATGGCGGCTGCGGTAGAAATTACTGGCAATCTGCAAGTATCTATCCTAGAAAACATCATTGCCGAAATCATTCAACGTCATGCCATTCTCCGGACTAACATTAAAAACGTTGATGACAATGCTGTTCAGATAATTGCACCTCATCTCACAATAAATATTCCTGTAATTAATTTACAAATATTGCCAGCAGCAGAACAGTTTGCCGAGGTAGAACGTTTAGCGATCGCGGAACAATTAAAACCTTTTGACTTAGCGAACGATTGTTTGTTACGGGTGACGTTGCTACAATTAGCCCCAGAATCTTATGTGTTGCTGGTGACAATGCACCATATTGTTTCTGATGGCTGGTCGATGGGGGTATTTATTCAAGAATTTTCAACTCTGTACACCGCTTTTTCGCAAAATCAACCGTCTCCACTGCCAGAATTAGCCATTCAATATGCTGATTTTGCTCATTGGCAAAGACAATGCTTGCAAGGTGAAGTATTAGAAAATCAACTCAACTACTGGCGGCAGCAGTTAGCAGGTATTCCCCCCATCTTAGAATTACCTACAGACCGCCCGCGTCCTCCAGTGCAAACTTTTCAAGGTCAAACTTTATATTTTGAACTCGACCAAAATCTCACCAAACAACTAAATATCCTGTGCCAAAAGTCAGGGACAACCATGTTTATGACCCTGATGGCAGCTTTTGCAACTTTACTCTATCGCTATAGTCACCAGTCAGATATTGTCATCGGTTCTCCTATTGCTAACCGCGATCGCCAAGAAACACTTTCATTAATTGGTTTATTTGTCAATACTTTAGTGCTGCGAACTAATTTAGAGGGGAATCCGAGTTTTGCAGAATTACTGCAAAGAGTCAAACAAGTGGCTTTAGATGCCTATGCTCATCAAGATGTACCTTTAGAGCGATTAGTCGAAGCTTTGCAACCAGAGCGATCGCTCTCCCATATGCCATTGTTCCAAGTGGCGTTTGCGATGCAAAATGCACCGATGGGTAAATTAGAATTACCCAACTTGAGTTTAAATCTCTTAAAAATCGAAAATCGCACAGCGAAATTTGATCTGGCGCTATCAATGCAAGAAACCGAGTCAGGACTTTTAGGAGAATGGGAATTCAACACCGATTTATTTGATGCGACAACTATTAGCCGCATGGCAGGACATTTCCAAACTTTGCTGGAAAGTATTGTGGCTAATCCTCAACAACGAATTGCGGAAGTATCATTATTAAGTGCTAGCGAGCAGCATCAATTACTTGTAGATTGGAACAACACCACCACTGATTATCCCCAAGGTAAATGTATTCATCAGTTATTTGAAGAGTGGGTAGAACAAACACCAGATGCGGTGGCGGTAGTCTTTGAAAATCAGCAAATTACCTACAAAGAGTTAAATCATCGCGCCAACCAATTAGCACACCAATTGCAAACCTTGGGTGTCAAGCCAGACGTATTGGTGGGGATTTGCGTTGAGCGTTCCCTAGAGATGATAGTGGGATTATTGGGAATTCTCAAAGCTGGTGGTGGGTATGTACCTTTAGATCCTAACTATCCGAGCGATCGCTTGGCTTTTATGCTCAATGATGCTCAATTACCAGTGTTATTGACACAACAGCGATTAGTAGAGAAATTACCAGAGCATCAAGCGATCGCAATTTGTTTGGATGCAGACTGGAACGAAATTGCCAAAAATAATAGTTCTAATCCCACCAGTACAGTTACCACTGCCAATTTAGCCTATGTAATTTATACCTCTGGATCGACAGGCAAACCAAAAGGCGTGATGGTAGAGCATACTGGGTTATGCAATTTAGCCAAAGCGCAGATTCAGACTTTTGATGTGCAAACATCCAGCCGGATTCTTCAGTTCGCCTCCTTTAGCTTTGATGCTTCTATTTCAGAAATCATTATGACTCTGGGTGCAGGAGCTAGACTTTATCTGGGAACAAAAGAATCTTTATTACCTGGTTCATCATTAATTCAGCTATTACAAAAATACGGTATTACCCACATCACCTTACCACCCTCAGCTTTAGCGGTCTTACCTGCTGATGAACTCCCAGCGTTGCAAAATATTATTGTAGCAGGAGAAGCTTGTCCTCCCGATTTAGTCGAGCGTTGGTCTTGTGGTCGGCGTTTCTTTAATGCTTACGGCCCAACTGAGACTACCGTTTGTGCCACAATCGCAGAATGCAGCAGCAACAGCACGAACAAACCCCCCATTGGTCGTCCCATTGCCAATACACAAATATATTTGCTCGATCAATATTTACAACCTGTACCCATCGGTGTTCCAGGCGAACTGCATATTGGTGGTATTGGATTAGCCAGAGGTTATCTCAACCGTCCTGAGTTGACACAACAAAAATTCATTCCTCACCCCTTTAGCCATGAACCAGCAGCGAGACTTTACAAAACCGGCGATCTCGCTCGCTACTTAAGCGATGGCAATATTGAATACTTAGGGCGTATCGATCATCAAGTGAAGTTACGCGGCTTCCGCATTGAATTGGGAGAAATTGAAGCCTTACTCAGCCAGCATCCAGGCGTAATCCAAAATATACTTATCATCCGTGAAGATATCCCTGGTAGCCAACGTTTAGTCGCTTACACAGTTGCCAATCCCGACCAAATACCAACAATTAGTGAACTGCGACAATTCCTCAAAGAACGGCTACCTGAGTACATGGTTCCTTCGGCTTTCGTGATGTTAGATACTCTGCCTTTAACACCAAACGGCAAAGTAGACCGCCGTGCATTACCTGCACCAGAATCCCGTCTTGAGTTAGCAGTTAACTTTGTTGCTCCACGTACTCCACAAGAAGACAAGTTAGCGGCGATTTGGGCAGATGTATTGAGATTACAGCAAGTTGGGATTCACGATAACTTCTTTGAAATTGGTGGCGATTCTATCCTCAGCTTGCAGATTATTGCCAGAGCCAACCAAGCCGGAATTCAACTCAATATCAAGCAGTTATTTCAGCATCAAACAATTGCTGAGTTGGCTGCTGTGGCAAACACGATACAAAGTATCACGGCAGAACAAGGTTTAATTACAGGTTCGTTACCCTTAACACCGATCCAGCATTGGTTTTTTGACCAGAATCTACCGCAACCAGCCCATTTTAATCAGTCGGTGTTGTTGGAAGTACCAAATGACCTGAAACCAGAAATCTTGGAATCAGCATTGCAGCAATTACTATTACACCACGATGCTTTAAGGTTGAGATTTCTTCAAGAAGGGGAAAGCTGGTCACAGACTCACGCGGATGCTGATAGCACAGTAGCTTTAACTTGTGTAGAGTTGTCAGAAAAAGCCCCACAAGCACAACAAACAGCCCTGGAAACTACCGCAAATCAGCTACACGCTAGCTTAAATCTGTCCCAACAGTTAATGCAAGCCGCCCTGTTCCACTTCGGTGCTACACAATCTGCTCGGTTGCTGATTATTGTGCATCACTTAGCTGTGGATGGTGTTTCTTGGCGAATTTTGGTAGAAGATTTATTTCATGCTTATCAGCAACTCAATCGTGGCGAAACAGTTCAACTACCAGCCAAAACGACTTCCTTCAAAGAATGGTCGCAGCGATTGACTGAATATAGCCACTCAGAAGCACTTGCAGGGGAACTCGACTTTTGGCTAGGTCAGTCATCCGGCTCTATAGCTTTGCCTGTAGACTATCCCCAAGCGGTTAATACTGTGGCTTCATCTGCACAAGTTTCCGTATCTCTCGATATAGAAAAAACTCGTGCTTTGCTGCAAGAAGTGCCGGCAATTTACAACACCCAAATTAACGATGTGTTGTTAACTGCTTTGGTGCAAAGCTTTGCTCAATGGACTGGTGAATCTTCCCTACTTGTTGATTTGGAAGGTCACGGACGAGAAGAACTGTTTGCAGACATCGATTTATCGCGCACTGTCGGCTGGTTTACTTGCCTGTTCCCTATTAAATTAGAATTGGGAGCGATCGCCAATGTGGGTAAAACCTTAAAATCCATTAAAGAACAATTACGCCCTTGCCAAAAACGGGGTATTAACTACGGTATTCTCCGCTATCTCAACCCCAACCCTGCAATCCGCCATCAACTCACAACTGCACCCCAGGCACAAGTTAGTTTCAACTACTTGGGACAATTTGACCAAGAGTTATCGGAGTCTGGAGCGTGGAAATTGGCTCAAGAGTCTGCGGGTAATGAACAAAGTATATCGGGCGATCGCACTCACTTATTAGAAGTTAACGCCTTAGTAGTATCAGGTAAGCTGCAACTGAATTGGACTTATAGCCAAAACATTCACCAAACATCTACTATTGAGGCTTTAGCAGCTGGTTTCATCAATGCACTTACAGAGATTATCCATCATTGTCAGTCTACTGATGTTGGCGGTTATACACCTTCAGATTTTCCCGAAGCTGAGTTAACTCAGGAATATCTGGACAATTTAGTTGCAGAAATGGCAAACCGTGACACAGCCAGTCACAAGAAAAATATTGAGTCGATTTATCCCCTTTCCCCGATGCAACAGGGTATTCTCTTCCATAGCCTGTATGATCCAGAGTCGGGGGTGTATTGCGAACAACTAAGCTGCACGCTCCACGGCTCTATTAATACCACAGCGTTTGCACAAGCTTGGCAACGTGTAGTTGAGCGTCATTCGGCTTTGCGTACCTTCTTTGTTTGGGACAATCTGGATCAGCCACACCAAGTTGTTTGCAAAACTGTCAATCTACCTTTTGCGGTTGATGACTGGCGTTCTCTATCGCCTACCGAGCAACAAGAAAAACTGACAGCTTTTACCGCAGCAGATAGAAACAAGGGTTTTGAACTTAACCAAGCTCCCTTAATGCGTTGTAGTCTCATTCAGACAGCAGATGATACTTACGAATTTGTCTGGACATTCCATCATTTGTTGATAGATGGATGGTCTTTACCTGTCGTGGTTCAAGAAGCTTTTGCTTTCTATGAAGCTGCGAATCAAGGCCATGATTTATATTTAAAAACGCCTCGTCCCTTCCGGGATTATATAACTTGGTTGCAACAACAAGACCTTTCCCAAGCCAAAGAATTTTGGCAGCGATCGCTGCAAGGTTTTACAGTCCCAACTCCGCTCATGGCAGATAAATCTATTGTTCACAATTCCCAACAACAGCAGACTTATCACGAGCAGCATATTCAATTACCACAAGCATTAACAACTCAACTAGAATCTCTCGCTAGACAAAATCAACTCACTCTTAACACTTTAGTACAAGGAATTTGGGCGCTATTACTCAGCCATTACAGTAATCAAAAAGATGTAGTATTTGGCACAACTGTATCTGGTCGTCCCCCTGCACTTGTCGATGTAGAAACTATGGTAGGGATGTTTATCAATGCCTTACCAGTGAGGGTACAAGTATCAGACGATGATCAAATATTACCTTGGCTGAAAGATTTACACACACGGCAAGTAGAACGGGAGCAATATTCTTACACTCCCTTAGTGGAAATTCAAAGAGTAAGTGAAATAGCTAGCGGGACACCAATGTTTGAGACTAACGTCGCCTTTTATAATTACCCAGTAGATCCTGCTTTGCAAAATTCTAGTAGCGGCTTAAAAATCGACAACATCAGTAATTATGAACGCACAAAATATCCCTTGATGTTGGTAATTATGCCTGGTGAAAATATATCTGTGGGACTCAGTTATGAAGGAAATCGCTTTACTCACGAAACTATTGCGGATATTCTAGAAAACTTTGCAACTGTCGCCAATAAAATTACTGAACAACCTGATGCCAAGTTACAAACAGTAGCAGAAATACTGCTGCAATCAGACAAACAAAAACAACTCATCAAAGAGCAAAAACTGGCAGCGACAGCAATTAATAAATTGCACAAATTCAAGCGTAAATCAGCTTAATTTACCGTATTTACTGACCAAGAATGATTTTTACCAAAGCAGAGATGCAAAGAATATGTTCCTATCTTGAACTTTAATTCTTTATATCTCTGACACTCTTTTCATCTGAGCATCTGTGCCTAGAATGTAAAACCAACAAATCTATTAACTCAAACGAATCAAAATGAACAACGTAGAATTACCAACAAACAGCATTAAAAAACTACAAATTGGCAAACGCAAAGTAGTTGAAAAACTAGTTAATATAGAACCCCTCAACTCAGATAATCCTCTACCGTTAGTTATTTCCCCGGCTGTAGATGGGATGAATTTAATCAACTGGACACAGCAGAACCGTAATTTAATTGAAACTAACTTACTGAAAAATGGTGGCATACTCTTTCGCAATTTCCATGTCAATACAGTTGAAGATTTCCAACAGTTTGTGAAAGTAGTATCCGCCGGAGAACTCTTAGATTACACCTATCGCTCAACACCACGTACAGAAGTCACCGATAAAATCTATACTTCAACTGAATATCCCGCAGATGAAATCATTCCACTACATAACGAAAATGCTTACTCTCCCGTTTATCCCATGAAGATATGGTTTTTCTGTGTGAAAGCATCAGAGATTGGCGGAGAAACACCAATCGCTGATAGCCGTAAAGTGTTTGAACGCATTAACCCGTCCATCAAAAAACGGTTTATGGAAAAGCAAGTCATGTATGTGCGAAATTATGGCGATGTCGATTTGCCTTGGCAAGAAGTTTTTCAAACCACGAATAAATTTGAGGTAGAAAGTCATTGTCGCCAGTTGGGTATTTCTTTTGTATGGACAGGTAACAATACTCTCAGAACTAGCCAAGTGTGTCCAGCTGTTGCCAAACACCCGAAAACTGGTGAAATGGTATGGTTTAACCAAGCCCATTTGTTCCATATTTCCAGTTTGAAAACAGAAGTGCGCGAATCATTATCTGCATTACTCAAAGAAGACAATTTTCCCCGCAATGCCTATTATGGTGATGGTTCTCCTATTGAAGTCTCGGTTTTAGACGAAATCCGGGAAATATATCGTCAAGAAGCAGTAATTTATCCTTGGCAGGAAGGAGATGTGTTAATGCTGGACAATATGTTGGCTGCACATGGAAGGATGCCATTCGTCGGAAAACGAAAGATTGTAGTGGCGATGGCGGAACCTTGCTGATCATTCTAGGTGCGTTAACACCCTACTTATTATGCTCCCAAATGCTTATTCAGTAAGTATTTGGGAGTTTTTATTTAAAATTCGGCGAATGAAAGCATAAATTGATTTTCCTACTCCTATTAAAACATTGATGCAGGTGTTTTGCTTCAATTTACATAACTTGTATCACCAGTATTTATTAATTTAATTGACGTTTTACTCTCACAAAGGATTTCAATTTTATGCAGACTGAAATGACTAATCTGATTCGTATTTCTCCTCAGCAAAAGCATTTATGGTTACAACAAAAAGATAATTATCAAGCTTACTATACACAAATTGCCATTAATATCATAGGGAATCTGAACTCAGATATTCTGAAATTAGCTTTAGCAAAGCTTAGCGATCGCTATGAAATATTTCGTACTGCTTTTCATTCTTTACCAGGGATGAATATCCCATTCCAATCAATTAGCGATGCTCCGACTTACAACCATATTTCCCTAGCAGAATATGATTGGAGTCGTTTAAGTTCTCAGGTACAAAAAGCCAAAATTGATACACTTTTTCAAGATGCCAGCCTCCGAGTTTTTGATTTTGAACAAGCGACAAATTTACATTTTGTCTTAGGGAAGCTAGCGACAGATCAGCATATACTGTTTATCAGCTTGCCTGCTTTATATGCAGATAAGATAACACTCAACTATCTTATATGTGAAATTGGTCGTGCTTATACAGCTTGTTTAGATGGTGAAGAAATTTCAGAGGAAGTAATGCAATATGCAGATGTCTCTGAATGGCTGAATGAATTATTAGAATCTGAGGATACAGAAACAGCTAGAAATTATTGGCAACAACAAGATATTTCTTCTGTGTTAAATTTGCGAATTCCTTTTGAAATCAAAAATGATCATCAGTCATCAGGAGAAATTAGCTTTGCACCTCAGTCGCTGTGTTTAGCGATGAACCGCGATACAGTAGAAAAACTAGAAATTCTGCAAGAAAGTTATCATACTTCAACAGAAGCTATTTTATTAGCTTGTTGGCAAGTGCTACTGTGGCGGTTAAGCGGTCAGTCGGAAATTGTGATTGGGGCGGCTGGCGATGGACGCGAATATGATGAATTAAAAGGAGTTTTTGGACTTTTAACTAAATATTTACCGATTCACTCCCGCTTAGAGGATGCTTTAAAATTCTCAGAACTGATGGAAAGAGTTTCTGAGTCTTTGCGGTTTGTAAAAAAATGGCAAGAGTATTTTAACTGGGAGAATTTCATCTCTACTAATGAGAAATTTGCTGCTCGCCCCTTTTTCCCCTTCTGCTTTGATTTTACACAACAGTCACAGAGCTATGTAAATGGAAATATTGCCTTTTCGGAATATAAAAAATCTGCCAACATCGACAAATTCCAAATTAAGCTATCTAGCGGTTATAGCCAAGATAATTTGGTGGTGAATTTTGATTACGATGCCAACTTATTTTCGGAGGATAGTATCAAAATTCTCGCCGAACAATATCTAACATTAATCGCAAGTGTAACTTCTAACCCAGAAGCAGCAATCATTGATTTAAATATGATCAGTGAAAGCGATCGCCAGAAATTATTGATTGATTTTAACAATACAAAAATAGAGTTTCCCCAAGATAAATGTCTTCATGAACTATTTGCCGCACAAGTAGAACGCACCCCCAACAACATCGCCGTTGAATTCAATCACGAATCTCTTACTTATGCACAGCTAAACGCCAAATCCAACCAGCTAGCGCATCACCTCCAAAAGTTAGGAGTAAAACCAGAAGTATTGGTGGGAATTTGTGTAGAACGTTCCTTAGATATGCTGATTGGTATCCTGGGTATTCTCAAAGCTGGTGGTGCATATATACCATTCGATCCCACCTATCCCCAAGAACGACTGGGATTTATGTTAGAAGATGCTCAAATTCCCATCCTGTTAACGCAACAAAGACTGGTAGATAAATTTGTTGAACATAAAACCCAGATAATTTGTCTGGATCGAGACTTACCAGAAAATGCCACACTCAGCATTGACAACCCTGTCAGCAATGTTACATCAGAAAATTTAGCTTATATCATTTACACCTCTGGTTCTACAGGAAAACCCAAGGGAACGATGATTCCCCACAGAGGCTTAGTTAATTACCTGAGTTGGTGTACAAATGCTTATGCGTTAGCCCAAGGTTATGGTGCGCCAGTACAATCTTCCATCGGGTTTGACGCGACAATTACCAGCTTATTCTCACCGTTATTAGTCGGAAAAAGGGTTGTATTATTGCCTGAGAAGGAAGAAATTGAAGCTTTGTCAGCACTGTTGCAATCTGATAAAAACTATAGCTTGGTGAAAATTACACCAGCGCACCTGGAAATGCTCAATCAAATGTTACCTAATCACGAAGGTGTCACGGAAACGAGAGCATTAATTATCGGTGGCGAAGCATTATTGGGTAAAAGCTTGAACTTTTGGCGCGATAATGCCCCAAAGACCAGAATCATTAACGAATATGGCCCCACCGAAACTGTTGTTGGTTGTTGTGTTTATGAGGTTGATGAGCAAACTTCTTTATCAGGTGCAATTTTAATTGGTCGCCCCATTGCAAATACTCAACTTTATTTGCTGGATGACAAGCAAAAACTTGTACCAATTGGTGTTCCTGGCGAATTATATATTGGTGGTGCAGGAGTAGCTAGGGGCTATCTCAATCGTCCAGAATTAACACAACAGCGATTTATCCCTAATCCTTTTAGCGATGAACCTAATTCTCGCCTATACAAAACAGGAGATTTAGCGCGATATTTACCCGATGGTAATATTGAGTACTTGGGACGCATTGACCATCAAGTGAAAATTCGTGGTTTCCGTATTGAATTAGAAGAAATTGAGTCCTTACTAGCCCAACATCCCCTAGTAAATGCTGTCACTGTAATTGCGAGAGAAGACCAACCTGGAGATAAACGGTTGGTAGGCTATATTGTACCGAAAGAGCAAGCTCCCACCAGTAGCGAACTGCGCCAATTTTTACAGTCTAAGTTACCCGAATACATGATACCCTCTGCCTTTGTGATGCTAGAGGTCATCCCTCTCACTACTCATGGTAAGGTAGACCGCCAAGCCCTACCGCAACCCGATACATCCCGTCTAGATACACTCAAAGTAGAATTTATCGCACCACGCGATCGCCTAGAACTAAAATTAGCCAATATTTGGGAAAATCTACTCAACGTCCATCCTGTAGGTATCAAAGATAGCTTTTTTGAACTCGGTGGTCACTCTCTGCTGGCTGTGCGCTTGATGGCTCATATTAACCAAGAGTTTGGTAAAAACTTAGCCTTAGCCACACTTTTCCAAAACCCCACAATCGAAAAATTGGCTAATCTGCTTCGCCAAACATCAGAAATCTCATCTTGGTCTCCCTTAGTAGAAATTCAAACAGGTAATTCCCAGTATCCTTTCTTCTGCTTACCTGGAGGCGGTGGTAATGTCCTTTATTTACATGAGTTGGCGCGTGATTTAGGTTCTGAGCAAACATTTTATGGTTTACAAGCACCAGGTTTAAATGGAGAATCAGACCCCTTGAGCAGTGTTGAAGAGATGGCGGCTTATTACATCCAGGCTATACAAAGCGTGCAGCCTGAAGGGCCATATTTTCTCGGTGGTCACTCCTTTGGGGGTATTGTGGCCTATGAAATAGCTCAACAGTTAGTCAAATCCGGACATGAGGTGGCTTTAGTGGCGATTTTAGACGCTCCAGCCCCGGTTGCTAGTGACAAACCTATATATATTGATGTTGATGATGCAACCCGATTGACCGAAACTGCTCGCCTGATTGAACGTTGGGCAGGTAAAAGCTTAAATATCAGCTATGAAATACTCCAGCCACTAGAACTCGACGCACAATTGGAATATCTCAAAGAACAATTAATTGCGGTTGGTTTGCTCCCGGCTGGTACTGAGACAAAGCAAGTGCGTGGGTTGGTGCAAGTGTTCGAGACCAATCTACAAGCTAGTATCAAATATTCACCACAGGAAGTTTATCCCCATCGCCTGACACTGCTGCGGGCGAGGGAAGTGAACGCAGAGGATGCGGCACTATTAACTGAGTTGCGCCAAGATCCCGCCTGGGGATGGGGTCAGTTTTCGACTGAAAAAGTCGATATTCACGTTGTTCCAGGCGATCATATGACGATGATGACTCAACCCCACATCTCATCGGTTGCCAAACAACTAAGAATCTGCATTGAGCAAGCAAATGTAGGTTCATGAGGAGTATCGAAATGACCCAACATCCAAAAAATACAGGAATGCAAACTTTTACCATCATCTGGTTTGGACAGATGATTTCCCTCATCGGCTCGCAGCTAACTAATTTTGCCTTGGGTGTATGGGTATACCAGCGAACTGGCTCAGTCACACAGTTCGCCTTGATTTCCCTCTTTACCAGCTTGCCCATGATTCTGATTTCTCCCGTAGCTGGCACGCTGGTAGACCAATTCCCCCGTCGTTGGATGATGTTATTTAGTGACTTAGGAGCAGGTATTTCTACGGGGGTAATTGCAATTTTGTTAGCTACAGGCGATTTGGCTACTTGGCATATATACGTGGGTGCTGCTATTAGTTCTTGTTTTGGTGCTTTTCAATGGCCAGCTTATACAGCAGCTACTACCTTGCTTGTCCCACCAGAAAAACTGGCACGAGCTAACGGTATGTTGCAAGTGGGGGAAGCCGCAGGTCGGTTAGTTGCACCAATGTTAGGAGGTATACTGCTGCTGTTTCTGGAAATTGATGGCATTCTCTTTATTGACTTTGCGACATTTCTGTTTGCTTTGAGTACTCTGTTACTAGCTCCGTTTCCCAAACAGTACATTGATAGACATCGCGCTGAAAAAACTCCTTGGTTGAAGGAAGCATCTTCCGGTTTGGTCTATCTAGTTAACAGAAGAGGACTGTTTGCACTACTACTGTTCTTTGCTGTGAACAATTTCCTGGTGGGAATTGTGCAGATGCTAATTACGCCGCTAGTATTGTCCTTCGGTTCGGCTACAGACTTGGGGACAATTATGACTACTGGCGGTATCGGAATGCTAGTAAGCAGCATCCTTGTGAGTACCGTGAGAATGCCACAGTATTTAGCTCTCAGTATCTTTACTTTTATGCTGCTAGGTGGGATCTGCATTACCTGTGCAGGGTTTTACCAATCGATTTTAGCCTTAGCCCTAATAGCTTTCCTGTTTTTCTTTGGTCTACCAATTATTAACAGTTCAGCCCAAGTTATTTTTCAAAAGAAAGTACCCTCTAGTCTGCAAGGTCGAGTTTTTGCGACAATAGGAGCGATCGCTAACGCATCACAGCCTTTGGCTTACACTGTCGCTGGGCCATTAGCGGATAAAATCTTCGAGCCGTTAATGGCTCAGAATGGTCTGTTAGCAGAAAGTATGGGAAAAATTATTGGTGTTGGTCAAGGACGTGGTATCGGTCTGATGTTTATCGTGATGGGAATACTCACCGTGTTGGCGACGATTATCGCCTATCAGTATAAACCATTGAGACTTGTGGAAAGGCAACTGCCCGATGCTATGAATCCCAGTTGCTAGTACCAGCGTAAATTCAAAATGAATCTTCCAAGGGAATAGTGCAAGTCATACCATTTCACTTTTAGGGGATGCAGAGAAAGCATAACAAGCAGAGGGAGTTAGTCGTCTCAGAGGTTATTTATAAAGCAAAAATAAGATTGTTGTAGGGTGTGTTAGGCGCTCATTTCCCTGATGATTGGTCACAAAATAACTATCCTCGCGCCTAACGCACCGCCGGATGGTGCGTTACGGCTAAATTTTCTTGTCTCTGAGTCCCAAATCCTTTCATAGCCGTAACACACCCTACTTAATATTTACTTTATAAATAGTCTCTCAGGATTTTTGTGAAATGGCATAACCAGGCTAATTCTCTCTGTTTCCTGTTCCATTTCTCAAGTATCTAGTCAAGCAACTGCATAAAACAATTGGGTTACCCCCTATCAAGATAAAGGAGCAAATCAAGTTAATTAATGCTCCAGAAAATTAGCCGAATAACCAGAATAATCACGAATTACCCACAATCGCAAGCATATTAATTGAGGTTAACCTCCAATGGACATTTTTCGCAAACCAATAAACTTTGATCCAAAATCCAAAAAATTGACACTAGCTTTCATAGTTCCTATAGGATTAGCGGCTATTGGTGTGCCAGCATATATTTTTGCTACTAGCTCAAATTTTACTTGGCAATCTACAAAGCAGAGTCATGTTACCCCAACAGTTGTAGTTCAAAAGCCTGTAATCCCTACAGTGGCAGCTTTAGGACGCATTCAAACCAAGGATAAAATTATTAACTTATCTGGGCCATCAGCTTTGCAGACTGCCAGATTAGATCAGGTTTTGGTCAAAGAAGGCGATAATGTTCGTCGCGGACAACTCATTGCTGTGTTGGATAACGTCAGTCAACTGCAAACAACTCTAGCAAAAGCCCAAATGGGTGTTCGAGTTGCTCAATCACAACTAATCCAAGCCCAAGCAGGAACTACAAAACAAGGAGAAATTGCTGCTCAACAAGCACGCATTGCCAGTTTACAAGCCCAGTTTCAAGGGGATATTAACATTCAAAAGTCTAAGATTGCTGGCTTAGAAGCACAATTGAGAAATGCTGAAACGGAATATGGACGTTTTCGGTCGTTGTATGAGCAAGGTGCTATATCTGCGGTCACAAAAGATACTAAATTACTAGCCGTAGAAACTTTGCAAGCACAACTCAAGGAAGCTCAAAGTTCCCTCAACCAAACTTTATCATCGTTTCCCAAACAGATTCAAGAAGCTAAAGCTAGTTTGGCAGAGTTAAAAGAAGTTCGTCCTGTAGATGTACAGGTGGCTCAAAGTGAGTTAGAAAGAGCCAAAGCTGCTGTTTTAGAAGCAAAAGCTAATTTAGCCCTAGCTTATGTGCGATCGCCCATGAATGCAAAAATTTTAAATGTCAATACTTTTCCAGGAGAAACTATTAGCGAAAAGGGCATAGTTGAGTTAGCTCAGACTCAACAGATGTATGTTGTTGCAGAAATTTATGAAACTGATGTTAGCAAAATTAAAATAGGTCAAAAAGCAGAAATATCGAGTAAAGCACTACCTAAAAGCATGATTGGAACTGTGGAAAAAATCGGTGTTCAAATAGGTAAGAGAAATGTGGTCAACAATGACCCTTCAATCAATATAGACTCAAGAGTTGCAGAAATCAAAATTCGTTTAGACCCGGCTGATACTAAGGAAGCTGCTAATTTTATTAATCTGCAAGTTGATGTCAAAATTAAAACCACTACTAACGTTTAAATTTATATAAAAATCTTAAATCATGGCTGCTATTACTCCCGTTGCTTGGTTACAACTAATTCATCGTAAACCTCGTTTATTAGTTACCATTACTGGCGTTACTTTTGCAGTAATGTTGATGTTTATTCAATTGGGTTTTAGAGACGGACTTTTTGAAGATGCTGTTGTATTTCATAAACAAATTCAAGCGGATTTAGTATTACTGCATCGTGATACAGAGCGTTTTTTTGATATGAAGGTGTTTCCGCGACGCTATCTGTATAACATCTCATCTGTGGATGGGATAGAATCGGTTAATCCTTTCTATTTTTCGGTTACTAACTTCAAAAATCCTGAAACTTTTGTCAGCAGGCCAATTGCGATCGCTGGTTTTACACCTGATCAACCTGTGTTTAATTTACCAGAAGTCAACCAACAAGCAGAAGTAATTAAAGCCGCTAACACCATATTATTTGACCGACTATCTCGACCTGAATTTGGCCCCATTGTTGAGAATTTAGAGAAACATGGCGAAGTAACAACAGATGTATCCAATCGCCAAATTAAAGTGAGAGGATTATTTTCTCTAGGAGGTGGGGTAATGACAGCAGATGGTGTGATTATCACCAGTGATTTAACTTTTTCTGAAATTTTAAATCACCCATTAGAAAAAGTGCAGATGGGAGTGATTAAAGTTAACCCTGGTGTTGATCCACAAAGCATCATCAAAAAAGTCTCACAAGACTTACCTCAAGAGCTAAAAATTATGACTCTAGCAGATTATATCCAACTAGAAAAAGATGTTTTAGCACAATCCACACCCATTGGATTTATTTTTAATATGGGAACAGTTATTGGTTGTGTGTTCGGTGGGATTATTGTTTATCAAATTCTCTACACACAAATTTCCGATAGCATATTTATCTACGCTACATTTAAAGCTATTGGATATGCAAATTCATATCTAGTAAAGGTAGTTTTACAACAAGCATTTTTAATGTCCTTGATTGGATATATCCCTGGGTTCGCTATTTGTATGTATCTCTATAGCTTTGTTCAAGAAGCTACTCGTCTACCGATGATTATGACTATCACTAGGGGTGTGATGGTGATGTTACTCACAATTATTATGTGTTCTATTGCTGGGATGCTAGCGATGAATAAACTACGTTCTGCCGATCCAGCCGAACTTTTTGGCTAAATTCAAATCCTGCTTTCCCTTCAATGTTGGATTTGAAATTGTCAATTTTAGATTATACTGTTCAAGCTAAAATCCTGTTTTAAAAGTTAACTCTGTCTCTGAATCGCTACACTAACGCAGAATCTAAAATCTAAATTTCTGCTGTTTTTTGCTTTATCGCCATAACAAATAATGATGCAGTGTAATTGAATTTTTAGGTCATAATTATGTCTCAATCTTCTATCATATCTGTTCAGCACCTTAACCACTACTTTGGTAAAAGCTCATTACGAAAACAGGTTTTATTTGATATTAGTTTATCAATTAATCCTGGTGAAATTGTAATTTTGACTGGCCCTTCTGGTTCTGGAAAAACAACTTTGTTAAGCCTGATGGCTGGTTTACGGAGTGTACAAGAAGGTAGCGTTAAAGTTTTTGGTAAAGAAGTATATCGAGCTGGTAATAAAAAGTTACTGCAACTACGTCGTCAAATTGGATATGTGTTTCAAAAACATAACTTAGTTCCCTTTCTCACTGCTAGCCAAAATGTACAAATGACTATGGAATTAGCTCGTAATATGTCTCGTAAAGAAATGTGCCGTCGAGCAGAAGCTATGCTGGAATTAGTGGGTTTAAATCACCGTATTCATTATTATCCAGATCAACTCTCTGAAGGACAAAAACAACGTGTAGCATTTGCACGAGCATTAGTTACTCAACCCCAATTAATTCTAGCTGATGAACCAACAGCATCGCTAGATAAAAATAGCACTCAGATAGTCGTTGAGACATTAAAAGAACGTGCCAAATATCAAGGCTGTTCCATTCTTTTAATCACTCATGATAATCGCATTCTGGATATGGCTGATCGCATCATTTATATGGAAGATGGTTACTTAAAGAATGATGTCCGTGCTGCTTAATTGATTTACTTAGACATTCGCCCACTGTATATTGTCTGCATAATTCTTGAGGATGCAACACTATTAAATAAAAAATCATGTTTACGCCAAATGAATAACGTATTAGAGATGATTACCGAAATCGAGCCAGGAACTTTAATCTACGGTCGTTACCAGATTCAGAAGTTGCTTGGTAAGGGAGGATTTGGACGAACTTATCTAGCATTAGATAATCAGCGATTTGATGAACCCTGTGTGTTGAAAGAGTTTGTCCCCACAGCATCACAAGAAAAAAATGTTTGTAAATCGAAAGAGTTGTTTGAGCGTGAAGCAAAGGTTTTATATAAGCTTAAGCATCCTCAAGTTCCTCAATTTTTAGCTTGGTTTACGGATAGCGATCGCACTTTTATTGTGCAGGAATATATTGATGGGAGAACTTATTCTGAAATTTTATTTGAGCGTGTCTCAGAAACAGGTCAGCCCTTTTCGGAAATAGAAGTGAGAACATGGTTGACAGATGTCTTACCAGTTTTAGATTATCTCCACGATCGCAAGATCATTCACAGAGATATTTCACTGGAGAACATCATGCTACCTCATCATCAATCGAAACCTGTGCTAATTGATTTTGGCGCAGTAAAAGAGAATGTAACTCAACTTATGTCTCCTGATTCCATAAATTTTTATAACTCCATTCACACTTCCGTCGTGGGTAAGTATGGCTATTCTCCGCCTGAACAGTTGCGTTTAGGAATTTCCTATCCTTCTAGTGATATCTATGCACTTGGTGTTTGTGCAGTTGTACTATTAACAGGAAAAATGCCACATTTGCTCTTAGACGAATCACTAAATTGGCAATGGCGATCGCAAGTCAATATTGCTGATGATTTAGCAGCAATTATCGACAGAATGCTGATAGAATCACCCACGGCACGCTTCCAATCAGCTAAAGAAATTATTCTGAAGTTAAATAAGCTCCATAATAATTCCCCTACTGTAACTCAGGTTGAATTCAAAATTACATCTCCCATAGAAGCAATTAAAACTCGTCAACAAGAAAAAGAGACCAACAAGGCATTAGAAGAGTTATTAATTTTACAAAATCTAGAACGCACCCTGAGACAATATCATGATAAATTGCCAAAACCTATTTATCTCAACTTAGATTTACCACAGTATATGGAGAAACACACAACTCCTGCTAGTGAATCTTCTGGTTGTGCTTTTAAAAAAACTTCTAAAATAGCTGCAAAAATTATTAATATTTTTACTAGAAAAGTTAACAGACATATAGCAAGAAAAAGTGAAGCTACTAACGTAAATTATATTCATATTAATACGCATGATTTTTTAGAAAAAACATCTATCAATCGTAACTCGCAGATTTTGGAAGTTATTAAAAAAGAATTTACCAATTTTATTGGCCCAATCGCCAACTTAATTATGAATAAGGTATTAGTAACTTTTCCAGATTGTTCTGCCAATCAACTTATAGAAATTTTAGCAGCATCAATTCCTGACAAAATAACAGCAGAACGGTTTCAAACCGATACACGTAAACTCATTATATCAAACTTGTATATCGTAAAAACTAATGAATAGCTTTCTTATATCGATTTAATATTTAATACTAAATTAGGCTAATTACCAGCTAAAAAACCACAGGTAAATACAGATAAGTCTATTTTTATCTGTATTTACCTGTGTTTATTTCTAGATGTAAATCTATTGTTTGATATTGGGAATTATTTTTTGAGAAGATTCTTTTTCTAGTGCATAATTTCACGATGTTGATCCGTAATATATAATATCGCTGATTTAAATTCTCAAATGAATTTTCTGGAGTTATTTTCACAATGAAGTAGGAAACAATGAATTATTTAGTATTAATTGAGAATGCCCAAAAAGAATTACCTAACCTGGTTAATGAAAGTAACCTCAAACAAGAATCTATCAAGAACATAATTAGTATTCGAGGTTGCAATCATTGTACTCAAACTATTGAACAATGTGTGAAACAAAGCCATCCATCTCTACGACCAAATGCTGGAGTGGCATTTTCTGTGGAAGTTAATGATCAAGAACGATTAGTAGTTGTTCAAGAAGTAAAGAAAACCTATTCTCGGATTCTCAATGTCGATGAAGTAATTAAAGCTATTCGCACTGCTCTTTTAGAAGAATATGGATTACAAATTTATGCTGTGGTACTTCTGAAGACAGGTAGTTTACCCAAGAAATCAGATAGAAAGATTGACCGTCATGCTTGTCAGCGTGCTTTTCTCAATGCTAGTTGGGATGCGATACATACTTGGACAATAAATCCTCAACAGGATTTGCAGCAACTACAAATAGATGTAAATGCTTTGTTAGAGAACGTACAAATGTATGTTCAGCAAGCACAGTTCAAAGTTTCTTAACTTTATTATTAATTATCAATTCTGTTCATTACCTTTACTTGATTTATTTTGAGGAAAAACCCAATGATTACTAACAATAATGTTGAATTTTCTACTTTAGTAGACTTATTAAGATACAGAGCGCAAAATCAACCTACACAAACAGCTTATACATTTCTTGTTGATGGGGAAACAGAAAGCATCTCTTTAACTTATCAAGAATTAGATCAAAAAGCACGGGCGATCGCAACTCAACTTTTGCAACGGGGAGTACCAGGTTCACGAGCTTTGTTACTTTATCCACCAGGAATGGAATTTATCCCTGCCTTTTTTGGTTGTTTATATGCTGGCTTTATTGCTGTTCCGGCTTATCCACCCCGACGTAACCAAAAAATGTCTAGGCTACAGGCGATCGTATCAGATGCCGAGGCTGTAGTCGCACTGACTACATCTACAGAATTAACTTCGATGGCCTTACAGTTAGCAGAAAATCCTACCTTGACAGCGATACCCTGGATCACAACTGATAATCTCAATGCAAATATAGCTGAAGATTGGCAACAACCCAATATTAATAGTGATACTTTGGCCTTTCTGCAATACACTTCAGGTTCAACCGGCACACCCAAAGGGGTAATGATTACCCACGGCAATTTATTGCATAATTCCCAACTCATTTATAACTTTTACCAACACACACCCAATAGCCAAGGTGTAATTTGGTTGCCTCCGTACCACGATATGGGATTAATTGGTGGGGTTCTGCAACCTCTGTATGGTGGTTTTCCGGTGACTTTGATGGCCCCAGTCGCCTTTTTGCAAAAGCCTTTTCGTTGGTTGCAGGCCATTTCTCATTACAAAGCAACTACCAGTGGCGGCCCTGATTTTGCTTATGACTTAGTCTGTCGTCAAATTACTCCCGAACAACTAGCAAGCCTGGATTTGAGTAGTTGGGAAGTGGCGTTTACCGGTGCTGAACCAATACGCGCACAAACTCTAGACCGATTTGCAGAAACTTTTGCGCCTTGCGGTTTCCGGAGAGAAGCTTTCTATCCTTGCTATGGGATGGCGGAAACTACTTTAATTGTCTCTGGGGGTTGGAAATCTGAAGCTCCCATTGTGCGACATATAGATACCACAGCTTTGTTACAAAACCAAGTCATAGATACGACTACGGCGGCTGGTGGTAAAGCCATTGTGGGTTGCGGTAAAAGTAGCCCAGACCAAACAGTACTGATTGTCAATCCTGAATCATTGACATCTTGTGGAGATGGACAGGTAGGAGAAATTTGGGTATCGGGGTCTAGTGTTGCTCAAGGTTACTGGAATCGCCCCGAACAAACACAACATACCTTTCATGCTTACCTAGCAGATAATACAACTGGCCCTTTTCTGCGGACTGGAGATTTGGGCTTTTTACAGGATGGTGAGTTATTTATTACTGGTCGTCTCAAAGATTTAATTATCATTATGGGACGCAATCATTATCCCCAAGATATTGAATTTACAGTGGAAAATTGTCACCCAGCACTACGTCCAGCAGGTGGTGCGGCTTTTGCAGTTGAAGTTAACAACGTGGAGAAATTGGTGATTGTTCAAGAAGTGGAACGTAGCTATCTCCGCAAGCTAAATGCTGATGAAGTCATAGCTGCTATTCGTAAGGCTGTAGCCGAACATCATGATTTACAAACTCATACCATCGCTTTAATTAAAACGAACAGTTTGCCGAAAACTTCTTCTGGGAAAGTCAGACGTAGTACCTGTAAAGCTGAGTTAGAAGCTGGAAGTCTCGACATAATTGCACAGTGGAGTGCAGATGCTCAAAATCATAGTCCATCAGAAAAATTAATTGCTCCACAGGTAGAAAAAACAGTCAATACCGAAGCAGTTGCAACTTGGTTGTTAACAAAAGTGAGCGAACAATTACAAGTTCCTGCTCAAACAATCAACGTTAACGAACCTCTAGCACAATATGGTTTGGGTTCTTTAGCAGCAGTGAGAATTTCCGGAGAATTGCAGGAATGGTTAGGACGGGAATTGCCAACAACGCTGTTGTATGACTATCCTTCCATCGCTGCTTTAGCTCAATATTTAGGCGACGGAGTGCCACAACCCAAGGTAGTCTCACAGCAACCAACAGACAATCATGCGATCGCCTCTGGCGGGGCTGCGCCCATCGCGATCGTGGGTATTAGTTGCCGTTATCCTGGTGCAAATAATCCGGAAGCCTTTTGGCAATTACTCCGCAATGGTGTAGATGCTATTGGTGAAGTTCCTCAACAACGCTGGGATGTGAATGCTTTTTATGATCCCAACCGTGCTACACCAGGCAAAATGAATACTCGCTGGGGTGGCTTCATCTCGGAAGTAGATCAATTTGATGCCCCATTCTTTGGCATTTCTCCACGGGAAGCAGAATCTCTCGATCCCCAACAACGGTTACTTCTAGAAGTTTGCTGGGAAGCATTAGAAAATGCAGGTAAAGCACCGAGTAAGTTAGCCGGAAGCAACACAGGGGTATTTGTTGGTATTAGTAATTTTGATTACTCCCAATTGCTAGCCAAACAAGTGTCTGGATTAGATGCGTATAGTGGAACTGGTAACGCTTTTAGTATTGCCGCTAACCGCATATCCTATTTATTAGATGTACACGGGCCAAGTTGGGCAGTAGACACAGCTTGTTCTTCATCCTTAGTTGCAGTTCACCAAGCTTGTCAAAGTCTGCGTCAGGGAGAATGCGAAATGGCTTTAGCTGCTGGTGTGAACTTAATTCTCACCCCACAGTTGACAGTGACATTTTCCCAAGCTGGAATGATGGCTGGTGATGGTCGTTGTAAGACTTTTGATGCTGATGCAGATGGTTATGTGCGGGGCGAAGGTTGTGGTGTAGTGGTACTCAAGCGTCTGAGTGATGCTTATCGTGATGGCGATCGCATTTTGGCAGTGATTAAAGGTTCAGCCGTGAACCAAGACGGACGCAGCAACGGACTCACCGCCCCCAATGGACTAGCCCAGCAAGCTGTAATTCGGCAAGCTATGCAAAATGCTGGTGTTGCACCTCATGAAATTGGCTATGTAGAAGCGCATGGTACAGGCACATTTTTAGGTGACCCCATCGAGATTAACTCCCTGAAAACAGTCCTCGCACCAGGACGCACACCTGGAGATACCTGTGTGATTGGTTCAGTCAAAACCAATATCGGACATCTAGAAGCAGCCGCCGGCATTGCTGGTTTAATTAAAACTGTCCTCTCACTACACCATGAAGAAATTCCGCCCCATCTGCACCTCAAACAAGTTAACCCCCACATTTCCTTAGCTGATACGAATTTATCTATCGCTACTACACTGTTACCTTGGAATAGAGGTAATAAACGGCGGTTGGCTGGTGTATCTTCCTTTGGTTTTGGTGGTACTAATGCCCATATCATCTTAGAAGAAGCTCCTCTAGTTAGTCCTAAAGAGACAGTCAGTGATGAACGTCCCTTGCATTTATTCACACTCTCAGCTAAAAGTGAAAATGCTTTGCGTGATTTAGCAAAAGACTATGAGAATTATCTAGGTAACCACCCTGACGCTTCATTAACAGACATTTGTTTCACCGCCAATACTGGACGATCGCATTTTGATCATCGCTTAGTGGCGATCGCTCAATCTCATATCCAATTACAAACCGTACTAGGTGCTTACGCGGCTGGGAAGAAAACCTCACAATTAGTCAGTGGTAAAATCGAAAACAAACAGCAACCGAAAATCGCCTTTTTATTCACAGGTCAAGGTTCTCAATATATCAACATGGGTCGCCAACTGTATGCAACCCAGCCGACCTTCCGCGCTGCCATTGACCAATGTGATCAAATTTTGCGGTCATACTTAGATCAACCACTGCTGTCAGTTTTGTATCCTGACACAGAAAGCAGCTGCATCGATGAAACCGCTTATACCCAACCTGCGATATTTGCTGTAGAGTATGCCCTAGCGCAATTGTGGAAGTCTTGGGGTGTAGAACCAACAGCTGTCATTGGTCATAGTTTCGGTGAATATGTCGCCGCTTGTATTGCTGGAGTATTCAGTTTAGAAGCAGGACTGAAGTTAGTTACCGAGCGATCGCGCTTAATGCAAGCACTCAAATCAATGGGTGCAATGGCTGCGGTGTTTGCCAGTGAGGAACAAGTGCAAGCCGCGATCGCTGAATACAGTCCAGAGGTGACAATCTCTGCTGTAAACGCTCCTGATAATATCACCATCTCTGGTACAGTCGCCAAAATTGCAGCAGCGATCGCCAAGTTCACAGCTCAAGGAATTGAGACTCGACGCTTGAATGTATCCCATGCTTTTCATTCGCCTTTGATGGATGAAATGCTTGATGCTTTTGAACAAGCAACCAGCCTAGTCAACTTCCAAGCACCACAGATTCCTTTCGTTTCCAATGTCACCGGCAATTTCCTTCCAGTCGGACAAGTACCGGATGCTCAATACTGGCGATCGCATACACGCCAGTCCGTCAGATTTATGGACGGATTGAATACTTTATTAGCTGAAGGTTACGAATTATTCATAGAAATTGGTGCTAAACCAGTTCTTTGTAGTCTGGGTAAACGTTGTCACGGAAGCGAAAATTCTGTTTGGTTGCCTTCTTTGAATGCCAAGCGAGATAATTGGCAAACATTGCTAGAAAGTTTATCAACATTGTATCTACGGGGAGTAGAGATTGACTGGGCAGGATTTGAAAGTGATTATTCCAGTCAGCTAGTTGCACTTCCTACTTATGCCTTTCAAAGAAAACGTTACTGGATTCAATCGCCAAATCGGGTTGACAATATCCCAGTAAATCACCACAGCAATAATTCTCAACCTGTTACTTCCGCTAGTAGTGATAGTGCAAAACTACCATCTCAAGCCTTAGTAGAAAAAATGCTCAAACAACAACTACAGATTATGTCTCAGCAATTAGAAGTGTTGCGTACTCATAATTTGACCACAGGTCAATTCTTGCCATTGCAACATGGACACTTACCAAAGCCACCCAAGCTAAACCATCAGCCTAGTATTTAAACAAGAAACAGAGATAATGCGTAATGTTCGACCCTGAGACCATGCCACAAAATTCTTGGAACACAGGGTTGAACATTTTTCAACCCCTACCTATATATTTAGTTTCATCTTGTACATAGTTTCTCCAGTCCCCTGCTGTACTAAAACAAGCAATATTCACAGCACCCTTGCATAAATAAAATTCTCGACCCCTATTAAAACAGAGACACAAGATATAGAAATCCTTCTTGATTTTTGAACAAAATACCGACCAATTGCCAGGTTTTATTGCCTAATTTCGGACTACGCCAATCATCAAAATGGATGCCTATATTTGCTAAAGAAAAAATGTCATCAAAATACTACTAACACACAATCAAAAAATATGACCACATCTACTATTGACAATCATAATTCCTACTCTCTAGTTACTAACCAGTCCCAAGAATGTCAAAATACTTTAGCAAACTTACGTGTAATTATTGCAGATTTACTCAAATGTGAACCTGACGAAGTAGATGTAAAAGTTCCATTTCTAGAAATGGGTGCTGATTCTATTGTTTTAGTTGATGCCATTCGTCAGATTGAAAATAATTTTAGAATTAAAATTACGATTCGGCAGTTATTTGAAGAATTAACAAACCTGAGTGTCTTAGCTAATTATATCGAGGAAAATGTAAAATTAGAACCATCGACATTGCTAGTTCAAGAAACATTAGAATTGTCGGTTAATCCACAGCCACTCCCACAATCACAACAGTCAGAACAGAAATCTGAAACATTAGTAGAAATAGTGCTGCGGCAGCAGTTTGAATTGATGTCTCAACAGTTGGAAATCTTACGGGAATCCAACTTACCAACTAATTTAAATGTTACTCCTAGCCAAAATCAAGCAGCGAAATCTGTTCCTAACCCAGTAGTACAAACAACACCTGACTTAAAAACAGGGGAGTTAAATAAATCTACACTCAAAAAAGCTGATTCACCCTCTTCTTTCTGGCGAGTTGAACAATCTCAAGCTAAAACCCTGACTTCCCAACAACAACAATATTTAAATTCTCTAATTGCACGTTATACCAAACGTACAGCCAAATCCAAGCAGCGATCGCAATCTTATCGCCCAGTCCTGGCCGATAGAAGAGCTTCTATTGGATTTCGCCCGGAAACGAAAGAAATTCTCTATCCTATAGTTGGCGATCGCTCTCAAGGATCGAGGATTTGGGATGTTGATGGCAATGAGTACATAGATATTTCTATGGGTTTCGGTGTACATCTTTTTGGACATAATGTTCCGTTTATTACCGCAGCCCTAGAAAATCAAATCAAGCAAGGTACACACATCGGCCCCCAATCAAAACTTGCAGGTGAGGTAGCCACTTTAATCTGCGAAATGACCGGAATGGAACGAGTCACTTTCTGTAATTCCGGTACAGAAGCAGCAATGACAGCGATGCGTATAGCTCGTGCAGCTACAGGTCGTGCAAAAATTGCTATCTTCAAAGGTGCTTATCACGGACACTTTGACGGTACTTTAGCCATACCCCAAACATCTGAAGACGGAAAATTACCAGCACAACCAATGGTTCCGGGAGTGCTGCAAAATATGGTTGATGATGTTTTACTGCTAACTTATGGTACTCCCGAATCACTGGAAATTATCAAAGCTAATGCCCATGAATTAGCAGCTGTTTTGGTTGAACCGATACAAAGCCGTAAACCCGATTTACAACCCAAAGAATTTCTGCAACAACTGCGAGTAGTCACACAACAACTAGATATTGCCTTGATTTTCGATGAAGTAATCACAGGTTTCCGCATTCATCCCCGTGGCGCGCAAGCATGGTCTGGTGTTGATGCAGATATTGTTACCTATGGCAAATTAATTGGTGGCGGTATGCCAATTGGGGTCATCGCTGGCAAAGCTGCCTACATGGATAAAATCGACGGTGGTTTCTGGCAATATGGAGATGATTCTTATCCTGAAGTAGAAACAACATTCTTTGCTGGTACTTTCTCCAAGCATCCATTGACGATGGCAGCAACACGGGCTACGCTCTTACACCTCAAAGCTGAAGGAGCATCTCTACAGGAGCGATTAAATCAACGCACATCACATTTAGCTGCCACACTTAATAGTTACTTTGAACAAGCAAATGTTCCTTTGCGGATAGTACATTTTAGTTCACTGTTCCGCTTCACTTTATCCGGCAATTCCAGTTATCTGTATCAGCCTTTAGAAATGGATTTGCTGTACTATTCTTTAATTGAAAAAGGCGTTTATATCTGGGAAGGACGCACCTGTTTTCTCTCTACTGCACATACCGATGAAGATGTGAACTATATCATTCAAGCAGTTAAAGACAGTGTACAGGAGTTGCAAGCTGCGGGTTTTTTTTCCAAAAGTCCCAAGTTATCAACAAATCAGCCGCAAACACCTAAAACGTCAGACCATGTAAAAAATGCTGTATCTTTGACAGTACAAGATACCATCAAGCCAGAAGTTAAGGAAGCATTCAAAATTCCCTTGAGCGATGCCCAAAAGCAGCTGTGGTTCTTAGCGCAAATGGGTGACAATGGCTCTGTTGCTTATAATATCTCTCTCAATATTCAATTACAGGGTACTCTTGATCTAGCTGCCATACGTCAAGCCGTGCAACAAGTTGTGCAACGGCATGAAGCTCTACGCACTACTATCAGCAGTCAAGGCGATTTTCAAGAAATATTACCATCACTGAAAATAGACGTTCCCGTAATTGATTTCTCAAATGTTAAAGATAGTCAGTTACAAGTGAACCAGTGGTTACAAAACCACAGCCGTGAATCTTTCGACCTAAGTAATGGGCCTTTGTTCCGTGTGCGAATTCTCAAATTAGCAGAGCAATTACATCTGCTAGTGGTCAGCGCCCATCACATCATTACTGATGGCTGGTCAATCAGTGTCATCTTGCAAGAAATGATGGCATTGTATTCAGCCAAGTGCCAGGGTCATGTTTGCCAACTAGAACCACCAATACAATTTAGTTCTTATCTCGACTGGCATCGCCAATTCTGTGCCACAGACGAGATGAAAGCCCATGAATCATATTGGTTACAGAAGTTTGCTTACCCAGTTCCAGTTTTAGACCTGCCTACAGACCGTCAGCGTCCGCCAAGCAAAACTTATCAAGGTGGCAGACAACAGCTATTACTTGACCCTAATATCAGTGCTGCCATCAAACAACTCAGTAAGCAAAACGGTTGCACCTTATTTATGACGCTGTTATCCGCATACGCAGTCTTACTGTATCGCTTAACCAACCAAGACGACCTCACTATCGGCATCGCGTCTGCGGGACGTTCTCTTGAGGGTAGCGAGAGACTAGTAGGTTATTGCAGCCATATGCTACCAATACGCACTCAAATTAGCGATGATGCTACCTTTGTTGAACATCTCAAAGCCTGCAAAAGTGTGTTGTTAGATGCCTACGAACATCAAGATTATCCTTTTGCTAAATTGATTGACAAGCTGGGAGTTAACAGCAACACTGGTATGTCTCCTCTGGTGAACGCTACCTTTAACTTGGAACGCCCCGTAGCTATTCCCCAAATGTATGGCTTAGAAAGCAGCTTGTTACCCCAGTCGATAAGTTTTGCTGATTATGACATCGGCTTAAATGTAACGGAGATTGATCACGAGCTATTGTTGGAATGTGACTACAATGCAGACTTATTTGATGCTGCAACTATTGACCGCATACTGGGGCATTACCAAACTTTATTGTTAGGGATTATTGCCAGTCCCCAAACATTAGTCTCGCAATTATCTTTATTGACAGCAACCGAACGTCAGCAAATCTTAGTTGAGTGGAATCAAACCCAAATCGACTATGACCGCAATCAATGTGTGCATCAAATATTTGAGCAACAAGCACAATTAACTCCTAATGCTGTGGCAGTAGAATTGGGTGAGCAAAAACTCACTTACCAACAGTTAAATCACCGTGCCAACCAATTAGCGCATTTCCTCCAAAGTTTAGGTGTCAAACCAGAAGTCCTTGTGGGTATTTGCGTTGAACGTTCTGTAGAAATGTTGGTGGCAATGCTGGGTGTTCTCAAAGCTGGTGGTGCTTACTTACCCCTAGACCCGGCTTATCCTCAAGAACGCTTGGCTCATATGCTAACTGATTCTCAAGCCTCGGTGTTACTGACAAGTGCTAACTTAGTGAGCCAACTGCCAAAATCATCTGCAAAATTAGTCAAGTTGGATACCGACTGGCAAATGATTTCTCGGCAACCAATCATCAATCCTACTGGTATTGTTGTACCAAGTAATTTAGCCTATGTAATTTATACATCAGGTTCTACAGGCAAATCTAAAGGAGTACTCATTCCTCACCAAGCTTTAGTCAACCATAACTACGCCATAGCTAAAAATTATGAACTGACAGCGAGCGATCGCATCCTCCAATTTGCTAGCTTTAGCTTTGATGTTGCGGCTGAGGAAATATTCCCGACTTGGTTGAGTGGGGCGACTTTAGTACTACGACCAGAAGAAATATTTAGCATCCCCGATTTTGTGCAATTTGTCAAACAACAAGACTTGACTGTCTTAAACTTGCCTGTGGCATACTGGCAAGAGTGGGTTTCCCAAATGCCGCAAATTAGTTGGACACCCAATGTCCGCTTGTTGGTAGTTGGTAGTGAGAGAGTCCCTCTAGAGCGTTTTTTGACTTGGCAACGGCTAGTAGGTAGTAACGTGAGTTGGCGCAATGCTTACGGCCCCACGGAAGCAACAATTACAGCTACAATCTATGGTTCTCAATTGAGTTCCCATCAGCAAACAGCAGCTTCACTGTTTATCGGTCGTCCCATAGCTAACACACAAATTTATATTCTCGACCAGCATTTACAACCAGTACCTATTGGGGTCACAGGTGAACTACATATTGGTGGGAATGGTTTGGCACAAGGTTATCTCCACCGTCCAGAATTAACGAAAGAGAAGTTCATTACTCACCCTTTTAGTGATGAACCAACAGCCCGCTTGTACAAAACAGGGGATTTAGCCCGCTACAGAAGCGATGGTACAGTTGAATTTATCGGTCGCATTGATCATCAAGTAAAAATTCGCGGTTTCCGTATCGAACTGGGGGAAATAGAAACAGCACTCAATCAACATCCACAAGTACGAGAGTGTGTAGTTATAGCCAGCGATGACCAATTAGCTCATCAGCAATTGCAAGCATACATCGTTTTTCATCAACAACTAAAAGTAGATAGTAGCGAACTGCATCGCTTCCTCAAGCAAAAATTGCCTGAGTACATGATACCTACTAGTTTCTTCCAGTTAGAAAATATACCCCTCACCCCCAACGCCAAAATCGACCGCCAAGCTTTAAATCGCTTAGGTGTGTTAATCAACAATATTGAAGTGAATCGGGTTGCACCCAGCAATCATATCGAGGAGGTACTAGCTAATATCTGGACTGAAGTTCTCAATTTAAAACAAGTAGGTATCCACAATAATTTCTTTGAATTAGGCGGTAATTCCCTCTTAGCAATGCAACTTTTAAATCGGGTCAATGAAGCCTTCTTAATAGATTTACCTTTGCGTAGTTTATTTGAATGTTCAACCATCGCTGAACTGAGCGAGTTGATTCAAGCTTACAAACTAGAACAATTAGAAAGCGACGCTCTTGAACAAATTTTAGCTGAAGTTGATGAGTTAATTGATACAGAAATCGAGCAAATGCTGGCTAAATTTTAGAAGAAACAATTAGGCGATTTCTCATCGCTTAATTATTGCTCGATTCTCATGGGTGTTTAAGATTACTATATTAGGTATTGAGTTAGTCCGAGGGGAAAATAATACTTCTCCTCGACATAATTCAACCCCATATACGCTGTTTAAACTTTAAAGCTAGCTGTGGATCGGGAATTTTGGCTATCAATTTATCTACCAATTCTTTGGAAGTGATTTGGGTATGAGATTCTAAAATATGTTGAATATTCAATCTAGCATCTGAGCCAATTAGATTGGTTAACTCACGTTCACATTTACCAAGAAAAGCTGCATTTATTGTTTGTTCATTTGCCGATCTACTGAGAGAAAAACTACTTTTTTTATTTAATATAAATAATGCTTGTTCTTTAAATTTTTCTTGTTCCTTATGTGGTAAATAATTAGCTAATGTTCTTATTAATTCTGCACCATTATTTACTTTTAAAGCTTTTTTTAAAACTATAGACGCAACTATGCCTAATGATTGTTTCAGTAAATTTTCTAATTCTGTAAGCTGTTCTGAACTAAGGAGCAAATTAAGTTGAGGTTTTACTGTCTCTATAGCTTCACTAGTAACAGGAATAGGCGATGGTAAAGGTAAGGTAGTAGAGGGAATTTCTGTCACATCATCAAGATGGTGAGATGGGAATTTTTTTTGTTGCTCCTGTTGATTTCTCTGGAGATAAGGTCTTTGGGAAAAATTTGGATAATTCTTACTAGGTAAAATATCAATTATCGTTTGCGTTTCTGATATCCAAAAATCAAGTGTGACATCTTGTTTTGGTAAACGTTTTTGTAATTCAGTAATCAATTTAGAAACTGACAAACCAACTTGTACATTTACACTAGCAAGGATTTTGTGGAGTGTTTGGCAAAATAATTCTGATTTATCTATTGTGGAAGTAGCTGCAATTATACATTGCCCATACTCTGTACCACATTGGCAATATTCTATCCATTTTTTGAGGGAATTAGTGTTAGGACAATCTAAAATGATTATTTGTTGAGTCTTAGTTGCACGTTGTAGCTGTTGTTTTAAGCAAGAACGGCTAAGAAGTACTCCATTGCCTAATATGAACCAAGCTTCTCCATTTTCGTTTTCTTCAATGTACCCACGTAAATAAAGTAAGCAAGTTGGTGTAGGTTTGATTAATTCTAAATAAGAAGGAGATTTTATGGTTGATTTACTATCTCTATCTAGAAACCCTTGGATTTTTATCTCTATATCTGACCAAGATTTGCTTTGTTGATGCCAACACTCGGCTTGAAAATCACCAGCATGAGCAAATATATCAATCAAATCAGTATTTATCTTGTTTGAGAGTCCATCTATAACTAAAGCTCGTCGCTGTTGGTGAGATTCATCTGCATCATATTTGAATCCTAAAATAAATTCTCCTACTCCTTCAACAATTCTTTTAGGCGTTTGCAAAGGATATTCTGGATATAATTTTCTGTCACCACGGTTGAGTTTTTGTTTATTTATCAGACGCAGTTGGTGATTTAATTTATCAATATATTGTAATGTCTGGCGATAAACATATTTATATAAACCGTCTGCTTCAATAACGCCATGAGAATCAGCAGCTTCACCCAATAGACCCCGTACTAAGTAATAAGTAAAGACTCCATGTCCCAGTTCCGGAAACTCCCAAGACTGCTGTCCTTGATCGCAAGATAACAAAGCACAAAATCCCTTACTACGACTAGCGCGTTTTCGCAAGGCATTCACAAGATTTGTTGCGGGGTTCAGTAATGTCTCAGTGATGTTTAATTCTCTGAAGCTAGCGTTGTTTATTTGAGGCATTTTCATATCGCCACTGTGACAGGTATCTAGACAAACTAGTTGTTGATTGGTACGACTAGTCTCTAAGATTTGTAACAGTTTTTGCACAGGTAATCCTGTATCTGGCAGGTTCTCTCGTCTGGTATCTGATAAGCACAGCACAACATCTTGAGTATCTGACTCTAACATTCCATGACAGGAAAAATATAAAAATATTGAGTCAGTAGGTTTAGCTTTTGAAACAATTCGTTCCAGACTCCGACAGACCGTTTTTACGGTAGGAGTTTCTCCCATAAAATCATGATGAATGATCACTTCCTTACGTAAAAATCTCTGTGTAACTTTTGCTAATGCGTCTCCCAACGCTTCACAGTCACCTGCCGGATAGCGTAAATTAGGTAAACTCACATCTTGGTATTCGTTAATACCTACTAACAAAATCCAGAGTTTTGCTTCTCCTGTTGTAAATATATAAGTGGAATCACTACTACCAATACCCAGGGGAGACATTTTTACTAATGTAATGCTAAAGATAAAGAACTAAGCGGGTGTGACCAGATTTCATCAAAATAGTAACATAACCTGAGATCGACACAGCCGCTTTAGCTGCATAAATTTGACCTTATAGAATGTGACTGTAAGTATAAATTTGCCAAGAACCACTTTATCCTTTAATACGGGATGCTTTAGCTCCATATCTTGCTGATTTAAAAGGTAAGCGGATTATTCTTTCTACTGGTGGTGTAAAAAGTTGGTCGTTGATTTTAGGAATTGCTCGTAAAGTGGCGCGTCTGCATCCCATCGCTGTTGTTAAAGGATAAAACATAAACTGAAGGGTCTAGTTGCGTTCAACCAGACCCTTCAGCCATAACTGCCTATTCTATACAAAGGTTCCCTCCGCAAAAACCTGGGTTTACACGTCTCGCAGGCTCCTCACTCTAACCTCCCATAGTCGCATCTTCCTAGATCCTGGTTTGGCGTTACTCTTACCTTAGCTTTCGGTAATTGGTGTTGCCACTTTCTTCATCTATGTTGGAAGTTCCCTGCGATGGATCTCACCTATATACTAACATATTTTTACAGCATGGAAGGGCAGTTTTTTATTTTATATCTGTTAATAACTACTGCCATAAATTGAAATCTGAATTTAAAATTCAAAATTCAAAATCACTTTTTTATATAAGCTAAAACAAGAACTAAAATGATTAACTTTTGTGAAAAAATATAAAAATATTAGGTGCAAGATAATGAGCAGACGGCGAGACTTTCTACTTCAAAGCTTCAGTATAATTGGGTTAGTAAAATTATCTGCGATCGCTTGTAGTTCTGTGGGTAATAAAAATACCGAAATTGCCTCCACCCCAAGCAGTACATTAACAACAGAGAGGAAAAGCATGAAATTAGAAAGTGTCTTTGGAGCTAATAGCCAAATTCCTACCAAATATACCTGTGATGGCGTTGATATTTCGCCTACTCTTAGCTGGGATGAACCTCCAAAAGAAACCCAAAGTTTAGCATTAATAGTCGATGATCCAGATGCACCCAGACACACATTTGTACATTGGGTACTTTACGATATACCTCCTACAGTTCGGCAATTACCAGAACACATCACTGCTACGAAAACCTTACCAAGTGGTGGAGTGCAGGGAAAGAATGATTTTGGCAAATTAGGTTATGGTGGCCCCTGTCCTCCTAGTGGTACACATCGGTATTTCTTCAAACTTTATGCTTTAGACAAAAACTTGGGTTTGCCACCAGGCGCAACAAAAGAGCAAATTTTGCAAGCAATGAAGGGTCATGTTTTGGCAACAGCAGAGTTAATCGGAGGCTACCAACGTCAGCTTTAGACTTCCTGCGAGTTCCAAAAATATGGGTATGAACAAAAGATATTTATCACATTCAGGAGTGATTCTTATGCACAAAGAATACATGAATGCTTTAGAAGAATTAATCGATAAATTGACATTAGCTGCAATCCTAGAGATGTTAGAGCGAATATGTCACAAAAAAGCTGAAAATTTGCGAACTCATTGGCAAGATGAAACTTCAGCTAAGATGTGGGAAAAAGCTGCTCGACAAATAGAACAGATAAATGTTGACGTTTGACTAAATAGTCAAATTGTTTAAGTAAGGATTATGTAACATGGGTGATATAGAATTCAAAAGCTCTCCCGAATTCTCTCTAGGGATGGAAATTGAGTTGCAATTACTCAATCCTGATACGCTGCAATTGGTAGATGGCATTTCACCGCTTTTAGCACAAACTCCTGAAAATTCCTGGATTCAACCAGAATTTAATCAAGCGATGGTAGAGATTGCCTCTCAGGTTTGCTCAAATATCCCTGAGTTAGAAGCCAATATTGTTGCTATTTTGCGTGACCTCAAAACTAGATGTCAAGCACTGGGTATGACTATTTGTGCAGCCGGAACTTATCCATGTTGCGATCGCTTTGCCTCTATCACCCCTATTCCCAGGTATCTGGCTCAGCGAACTGCATCCGGCTATCTTGCAGATTTAATGATGACTTGTGCGCTTCAGCTTCATGTAGGAATGCCATCGGGTGATGTAGCTATAGATATTATGGGCAGACTTAAACCCTATCTCCCCATTTTGTTGGCTCTGTCTGCTAGTTCACCCTTTTGGTGGGGTAACGATACTAGCTTTGCTTCCTTTCGCCAAAGGTTTTTATCATCCTTGAGAACTTATGGTATTTGTCCCACTTTTAAAAATTGGCAGGATTTTGCTAATTTCTTTGCTACTGCTCAAAATGCAGGGATGTTTGAGATTATCCGCGATATCCATTGGGATTTGCGTCCCCAACCTGATTTCGGAACTCTTGAGGTTAGGGTAATGGATGCTCAACCAACGATCAAGGAATCGATGATGCTGGCGGCTTTCATCCATTCTTTAATTGTGGATCTGTATCATCAAAGTCAAGGAAAACAAACAGAATTTTTGCTAACTCCCCTTCCTTGGTTGATTGAAAGAGAAAACTACTTTCGCGCCTCTCGTTGGGGTTTAGATGCTAATTATATTGAAGATGAACAAGGCAATAGCAGACCCATCAGGAATATAGTTAAAGATATCTTGAATGTACTAGCAGAAACTGCTGATACGTTGGGAAATAGCTCATATCTATTCCAATTAGAAAAAAGATTAGACCAAGGAGCAAGTTATATTCGACAACGGCGAGTGTTGGAAAACACAGGTTCTTTAAAGGCGGTGGTTGCTTCTTTGGTGAGTGAGTTGGAAGCTGAATTAGCCAGTAAGAGCAGACAGGAGGCTGTAGCCTACGGTTGGCTGTAAGGCTCACCAGAAGGTAAGCCACGCAAGATCATTAACTGGCACAATTATGCCTGACGGTACTATCCATCAAGACTTGTAAAAGATATCGTGGGAAGAAAATCTGACAATCGGCGATCTGCGGATAGTCGGTTTTGGGAAAATATTCTTGAGGGAGGTAGAAGATGCCTCAACTAGCACCGCATATATTTGATATTTTATACCAAAAAGGTGTAGAACACGCATTTGGGATACCTGGGGATTTTGCCTTAACACTATTCGATGCACTAGCAGACAGCAAGATTGCACCTATTGTCATGACGCACGAACCCTGCGTAGGCTTTGCGGCTGATGCTTACTCCCGAATTCGGGGTTTGGGTTTAGCGGTTGTTACCTATAGCGTTGGCGGCTTAAATATGGTGAATGCTGTAGCTGGTGCTTATGCCGAGAAGTCTCCATTGGTCATTTTAAGCGGCGGGCCAGGTGTGCGAGAACAACGAGAGCATGACTTGTTACATCATAAGGTGAAAACTTTTGACACACAACGGCGTGTTTATGAAGAAGTAACCCTTTACGCCACAAAGCTAACCGATCCAAAAACAGCCGATGCTCAAATTCATCATGCTCTTGACTATGCAACGACATTCAAGCGTCCTGTTTATTTGGAAATTCCCCGTGATCTAGTTTATGCGGAGATTACAGAGTCAGAACACTTACCACCACCAATCAAGCGCACTGATCCAGATACTTTAACGGAAGCCATTGCAGAAACTCTGGAGATGCTCAAGCGATCGCACTCACCAGTCATTCTTGCTTGTGTTGAAGTTCATCGCTTTGGCTTGCAGGAACAACTTCTAGCTTTGGCAGAAAAACTTGGTGTACCAGTCTGCTCAACAATGTTAGGAAAATCTGTTTTTCCCGAAAGACATCCGCAATACATCGGTATTTACAATGGTGAGGCTGGGGATTTAAATGTGCAGAAAATCGTGGAAGAATCAGACTGTGTGCTGATGTTGGGAGTGTTTATGACTGATATCAACCTGGGGATGTTTACCGCTCATCTCAACCCAAGTTGTACAGTGTATGCAACTTCAGAACGCCTCGCCATTAAGCATCACGAATACCCCAATGTGAGGTTTGAAGATTTCATCACCACCTTGCTTGATAGTCCAGATTTGCCTCATTGGGATTCATCCGGCATCTATACTATGAAACCGCGTGTTACGCCATCTGTGGGTAAAATTTCCATGAGTGGACTACTTTATGAACTCAATCAGTTCATTGACAGTAACACTTTACTAGTGACGGATGTTGGAGATGCCCTATTTGCAGCAGATGATATCCAGACACAGCAAGGCACATCATTCTTATGTCCCGCCTTCTACGCCAGTATGGGGTTTGGCGTTCCTGGGGTGATTGGCGCGCAATTAGCCGATCCATCCCGACGAGCGATCGCTTTGGTTGGCGATGGGGCGTTTCACATGACAGGAATGGAATTGCTCACAGCGCAAAGCTTAAGACTAAACCCGATTGTTATAGTCATTAACAATGGCTCATTTGCCAGCCTCCAGGCAATGGGACATCAAGAAGCGGCTTTTGTCCAAATTCCCACAATAGACTATGCCCAGTTAGCTAACGTTCTTGGTGGTCATGGCTTTGTGATCCACACCAGTACACAACTACAACAAGCCTTACAGACAGCGCAAAATAGTAGCACTTTCAGTATTCTTGATGTTCATCTCTCACCTGATGATGTTTCGCCTGCCTTACAAAGATTGAGCGCACTATTTACCAAATCCCTGACAGGATAGTTAATGATTAATCAATAATTACAGTACTTTTTATGTAAGTGAAGTATGTTCAATGGATAATATTTTTCGCTTTGCTGATGAGCTAGGCCCAGCCAAGATTATTCATATCTACGAAAGAAAAGCTGATCTAAAAGCTATTGTTGTGGTTGATAACATTGATTGTGGCCCTGCGATCGGTGGAGTACGTATGGCTACAGATGTGACTACAGAAGAAGTTTTTCGATTGGCACGAGCTATGACTTTAAAAAATGCTGCTGCTGACTTACCCCACGGCGGCGGTAAATCTGCAATCTTAGCCGACCCGAAACAACCTTTAGCAGATAAGGAACGCTTGTTGCGTACCTTTGCTTGTGCTATCAGGGATGTGACTGAGTATATCCCTGGCCCCGATATGGGAACAGATGAACAGTGCATGGCTTGGATCAAACAAGAGATTGGTCGTGCTGTCGGACTACCAAAAGCAATAGGGGGTATCCCCTTAGATGAAATTGGTGCTACTGGTTTTGGTATAAGTATCTGTGCAGAGATAGCTAGCAAGTTTTGTCACCTCAATCTAGAAGGCGCACGTATTGTAATTCAAGGTTTCGGTTCTGTTGGGAAAAACGCTGCTCGCTTTTTAACGGCTAAAGGAGCGTTACTTATAGGAGCCGCAGATTCTCAAGGAACTCTTTTTAATCCTCTGGGAATCGATGTTAAGCAGTTAATCAAACTGAAAAATTCTGGTAAGAGTGTGATTAATTATCCACAGGGAGACAAACTAGATCGGGACGCAGTTATTGACATCGAGTGCGATATTTGGATACCAGCAGCCAGACCTGATGTTATCCATGCTGATAATGTTGACCGCCTGAAAACGCAGCTTGTGATCTCAGGTGCTAATATCCCGTTTACCGAAGCAGCAGAAAAGATATGTCATGAACGAAGTATTATTGTAGTACCTGATTTCATCGCCAATGCAGGTGGTGTAATCTGCGCTGCGGTTGAGTATGATGGCGGAAATCAGACCACAGCCTTTGAAACTATTGCCAAGAAAATTCGCCAAAATACTACGCTAGTTTTAGAACAAGTTGCCAAAACAGGTAAGCTACCACGACAGGCTGCTGTGGAACTTGCCCAGAGACGGATATGTCTTGCTAGACAAGATATTTAAACAACAAATTTGCTGTATCGTTTTGTGTGCATCTGACCCTTACACAGTGGTGGGAGTCAGTCAAAGTTTTGGCGTGACTCCGGATTTAATCACTGGGATAGCCACTAGCACAACTGCGGATGTAGAACTGGTAGAAAAGCTCACAGGTGTTGTGGCTTTAACTCTACCAGATCACCAGTCTCTACCCAAACTGATGCAGATATTAAAAGCCAAGTTAGCCTTTAACTAACTGGAATAGGTTGATCGCTAGACAGCACCAATGGAAAATTATGGACATTAGGAGCGTGCATGACACTGAGACCAATATTGGCACGGTTTAAGATATCAGCGTCGCTTCTAATTACATTACCCCGACTATCTAAGATGGAATGATTAAAGTTCAAGCCATTGAGATTAAATGCCATTGAACATACACCCATCGCCGCAAACCAAATACCTATTGTTGGTAATGCTGCTAATAAGAAATGGAAAGCACGATGATTTCTGCTAGCAAAGGTAGGAATCAACAAGCGTCCCAAGAAGCTATGGTGTCCTACCAAGTATTTGTATGTCACTTGCTGCTGACCCAACTTATATCCACCGTTGATGGATTCATTTTCATCGGTATTGCGAATTAGCGTTGAAGCCACTAAAGAACCATGTAAAGAACTCAACAGTGCGCCACCAAACACACCTGCTACACCCAACATATGGAACGGGTGCATCAGGATATTATGGTCGCCTTGGAAAGCCAACATAAAGTGGAAAGTTCCAGCAATTCCCAAAGGTAAACCATCAGAAAAACTACCTTGACCAATAGGATAAACTAACAAAACAGAAGTAGCAGCAATCACGGGTGCAGAATAGGCAACTGCTATCCAAGGTCGCATTCCTAAACGATAACTAAGTTCCCAAAATCGCCCTAGTAAGCACCAAATACCAATCAGAAAATGCAGCACAATCAACTGATATGGCCCGCCATTGTAAAGCCATTCATCCATTGATGCCGCTTCCCAGATAGGATAAAAGTGCAAACCAATGGCAGCAGAAGTCGGCACTACTGCGGCTGTAATTAAATTATTACCGTCCATTAGTGAACCCATAATTGGCTCACGTATACCATCCATATCTACGCTAGGCGCAGCAATAAAAGCCAAAACAAAACAGGTGGTAGCAGCTAGCAAGGTAGGAATCGACAAGACACCAAACCAGCCGATATAAATCCGATTTTCTGTGCTGGTAATCCACGCACAAAAACTATCCCATGAATCAAAAAAATTAAATTCCTTTTGACGTTGAACAATGGTACTCATGGTTTTTATCTCCTAAGCAATTCCAAGTTCAAAATTTTTCTACTACTTGTAGCAGATGCCTATCTCTTAGGTTTGACCTACCGTTGTATGTTCAGGAATTCCGATAGTTTTTAGAGATTAGATTTGCCAGTAATCAATTAGTTGAATATCTCTACTTTAAAGTTAGAAAAAGAATTTGAGGAACTTGTGAGGAAACACGGCACTTATGAAAACTTAAATTTTGTCATAATTTAGATTAACAACATATTCAACGCATCTTAAAAGTAAGTAAACCCAAGATTTCCCAGTCAAAGCGACAATATCTTGGTTTCATAGCAAATATTAGCTGATTTTTTCTTTTCAAGGTTTAAATCACAGGTTATTTGATTCCAATAATCATACTTCAATAAAACTGTGGTTAAAAGAATGAGATTTAAGTTAACTTATTTTTTGTCAACGAATAAACTATTAAGTAAATATCAAAGCTAATAAAATGTATGCTTTTATAAAATTTTTAGATTAAGATAATAATATTTTTTATTTCTAAAGACAGATGAAAACCTTAATCACAAGATAAACATATCTGAAAAGCTTAAGTTGCAAATAATTCTTCACGTTTTCCTCACATTTTGTTGATAACCTCAAAGTAGAGTCCACATTTCAAGTAGCAAAGTGGCAAAAAATGAGCCACTGTATATATTCATCAAACTCCAAGATAATCAAGAGTATTGGAGGAAAAGTATGCTCAATGTTGTGCGCCGCAGTCAAATTATCGGGTGGATGGCAATAGATAGTTCAACTGCTAATAGTTTGGGTGAGTTAGAAGAAGTTTGGTTAGATGATTCTGGACGTATTGCCTATTTTTCAGGTGGAGAAACTTATTTACCAGTAGAAAAAATTGCTGGGGTCGGTATGGGTGCGGTTTCTGTCTATTATCCGTCAGTTGAAGACAGGCCAGAAAATCTCCGCTGCTTGCATGAAATTACGGTTGAATCTACTCTAGGTGAGCCTCTTGGCTGGGTGGAAGATTTTTTATTTGATTGGCAAACGGGAAAAATTTCCGCTTACATAGTAGCTGGAGAAATAGCAGATCGTTTTGGTAGTAGATCTGTGCTTTATCCTGAAGATGTTGAGGAAATTGCCATCGATAAAGTAATTATCCGCGAAGATGTTAAACATCAACTTGAGGCTGAGTCAGAGGGATTGAAGGGTTTCTTCAGCGAGAAATCACAACAGGTACAACATTTAGTACATATAATAGGCGTTGGCGTAGCCCGCCGAAGGCATCGCCTGCATCATGTGATTTCTCCTAGCGATAAATCAGAAGTTGTCCGTGTCAAAATCAAAGAAGTTAGTGATGAAGTAGCAGCTTCTACTAATCATCCACACCACGCCTTGCAAGAAGCTACGGAGTTTTTGCAAGAGCAATGGCATAGTTTACAACAAAGTATTGCCCGTGCAGGCGATCGCGCAAAATCATCTCTAGATGCGGCCTGGAAGCAAATCCACCAAACAAAGTCTTGATTATGGACAATTTCATCCTCTTTGCTGGTACAGCTAACCTTGATTTAGCTGGCGCAGTTGCCCAAAAACTCGACATTCCTTTGGGTAAATCTGCGGTTGAACGCTTTCCAGATGGTGAGGTAAATGTGCGACTACTGGAATCGGTACGCCAAAAGTCTGTGTTTATCCTCCAGTCCACTGCACCACCTGTTAATGATCATCTAGTAGAACTTTTAGCCTTTGCAGATGCTTGTCGTCGGGCTGCGGCTAGTCGAATTACAGCGATTATTCCTTACTTTGGCTACGCCCGTGCAGATAAACGTCACGGTAGGCGTGAACCAATTACCGCCAGTATGGTAGCTGAAGTATTACAAGCTGTTGGGGTAAATCATGTTGTCACGCTAGATTTACACACACTGCAAATTGAAGGTTTCTTTCGCATTCCTGTAGACAGTCTGACGGCTGTACCAATTTTTTGCGAAGCTATACGCCATTACTTACCGCCTAATTTCGTAGTTGTATCGCCAGACACGGGGCGGGTACAGATGGCAACCCAATATGCCCAAAAGCTCGATAGTTCTGTGGTGGTGCTACACAAACACCGCACCAGTGGCACAGAAACAGAGGTAACTCGTGTTGTCGGGGATGTAAAGGGTTGTGCCTGCTTAATTATCGATGACATGATTTCTACTGGCGGCACTCTTGCTAAGAGTATTGAAGCCTTACTCAAAGCTGAAGCACGTCCAGAAATAATTATTGCTGTTACTCATGGGTTGTTTGTTAAGGAAGCACGGGCTAAGTTAAGTCATCCCAGTGTGAAGGCGATTTTTGTTACCGACAGTGTAACTTCCAAAGAAACCGACTGGCAGCAATTGAAAATTGTCTCGATCGCACCTTTAATTGCTACGACTATTCAACGATTTAAAACTGATGGTTCAATTAGTGATTTGTTTTAGAGGTATAAAAATATGTGGTATAAATTCTGTAATCGGACGGAAGCTGGGAAACTATTAGCTGCTCGGTTAACAGAGTATGCTAATCGTCCAGATGTTTTAGTATTGGGACTTCCCCGTGGCGGTGTGCCTGTAGCATTTGAAGTAGCAAGAATTCTAGATGCACCATTAGATGTCTGCTTAGTGCGGAAACTAGGTGTACCAGGACATAAGGAATTGGCGATGGGTGCAATTGCTACCGGAGGAGTTCGTGTACTAAATGAAAATGCTGTAGATTGGTTGCGGATTCCCCAAGCAACTATTGATGAAGTAGCAGCAATTGAAATGCGGGAATTAGAGCGTCGGAACATAGCCTATCGGGGTAATCGTCCGCTACCGAAAGTCAAAAATCATACGATTATTCTTGTAGATGATGGTATTGCTACGGGTGCAACCATCCGCGCAGCGATCGCAACCTTAAAACAGCAACAACCCCGCGAACTAGTGGTTGCAGTTCCAGTCGCGGCAGCATCTACCTGTGAAGAACTGCAAGCAGAAGTGGACAAAATTGTCTGCGTGATGATGCCAGAAGATTTATATGCGATCGGCCTTTGGTACGAGAATTTTGAGCAAACAACCGATGCAGAGGTTTGTGAACTTTTGACAAGACAAAAATTACTGGTAGCTAATGATTTGTAAATAGAGGTTCGGTCATCTGAGCGATCGCGCTGATGAATTTTTGCAGGGTTGTCACATCATGGCGCAAGCATACCAGAAACGCCCCAGCGCCCAATGTGGCTTCGCTTTACGAATCAACTCACCCACTTTATGGCTCTATGCACCTTGGCAATGGTTCCTATTGCTAGTATGTCCGCCAATTATTTTAGGCACAGAAGAACTAAGAAAAGCTGCTTGGCGCAGAAATTGTAGACATAGACGATAAGGTCATCTACTGCAATTTCTCAGCAAATACTTTGCGTACTTGTTGATAAATAACTATGAGTCATTTTCGCAGAATAATACAGTAATGACTCTACACCACCTAAAATTTAGGCTAGCAAATATAACTTGAGACGAGATTTTTTTAATTTTACCTCTCATTAAATTCGACTTAAACTTATACCCTCAAGATAGTTCAGTTACAAATAATCGGGCAGTTACTTTCTGATTTCCAAAGGAATATCATCACTTCTTGTTATCACTGATTTTATTGGTGATTAACTTCTGTTTGTCAGTCAAAAGGAGTTAAAAAATACAAGAAAAAGGATTGCAATTTGCATAGTATTAAAAGTTCATGGTGAGGAAAACAGAGATGAAATTTGGTTCACAACTAGTCCTTACTGCTGTTAGTTTGGTTTTGGGGTTGGCGAGTGTGGAAGTAAAGCCAGCATCGGCGGCTCTTGTTAATTATGCTTTTACGGTTAATAGTCCTACAAAAACAGGTAGTGGACTATTTAGGTTTGATGACTCAACTTTGGTTAACGGCGAGGCAATAGTTCAGTCTCTTTCGTTTCAATTTGCAGGTGAATCTACTATTTACACCGAACAAGATGATCCTGCATACCCAGGGTTTCCTATTGTTTTCCTTAACAATTTTTCTACAGGTAAAATATCTTTCGCCTTAGATTATCAATTTGACGATCAGGCTAATCCTGGTAGTTTTATCAGATATGAAATCGCTGGTGAAGATTTTACGATTTACTCTGTAAATGATCCAAATGCCGAATTAATATCGGGTACAGTTTCTTACACTAAGGTTCCCGAACCTGCTATGTTAGGAGGTCTTTTTTTAGTGGGTACTGCCACTTTCATGAAGAAGAAAAAACTAATTGTCAGATAAAACTAGCGATTTTACTATAGGAATCATATTTGATTTTTAAAAATATCTAAGTATCTGTAGGGTGGGCATTGCCCACCGTATCATGGTTTTGGTGGGCAATGCCCACCCTACGTATATTTCAGAAATCAAATACTAGTCCTATAGTTACCTATGTAATGAAGTACGTAGTCTAATAAAAATTCATTTCAATTAATGAAGAATGAGTAATTGATAATTCATTCTTCATTTTTATGTATCTGATATACAGGTATAAATTAAAAAATATTTTTTAAGTTTATATTAACCTTATCTTGGTCAATATTTAATGTGCAAATAGTAACTTATGACGTGCAAACACAGCAAATAACACATCAATAACAGTTACATTACTTAAAACCTTGATTAGGTAAATAAATAATACCAAATATCTTAAATTCAGTTACAGATTCAAGTCAACATATGACCATAACATCTGACCGACTGAATTTAAAAATGTCAACTGGTGTGACAAGTAATGTGTTTTTTGTGTTAGCTGTCGCAGTGCTATAAACTATTTGTTAGTCAGGAGTAGAGAATGGTAGATTACCATAATGTTCAGAAGTTCCTGCAAAGTCGGATCAAGCGACGCAACTTAATCATTGGTGCGGGGACATTCACTGGTTTAGCTATTGCCAGCCAATTTTCTCATCAAAGAGCGATCGCTAGAGGCAGATTTTCCGATTATCCTTTTAAACTGGGTGTGGCATCAGGCGAACCCTACGACACTAGCGTTGTCATCTGGACTCGTTTAGCGCCTGAACCTTTAAATGGCGGTGGAATGCCACCTGTGAATGTGCCGGTTCGCTGGGAAGTAGCCACCGACTCTAACATGAAGCGCATTATCTCCAGGGGAACTGTACTGGCAACTCCTGAACTAGCTCATTCTGTACGAGTAGTAGTAGAAGGACTCTCACCTCATACTTGGTATTGGTATCGCTTTAATGTTGGTAACGAAGCTAGTCCTATTGGACGGACTCGCACTGCACCCGCGTCCGGTAGTTTTTCCAATCAATTGAAATTTGCGTTAGTATCCTGTCAACATTATGAGCAAGGTTACTACACAGCTTATAAATATATTGCACAGGATGACCTGGATTTAGTTGTCCATGTTGGTGATTATATCTACGAAGGTGGGATCAATCTGACTCGACCAAGACAACACAATAGTGCTGAAATTTTCACCTTAGAAGACTATCGCAATCGTCACGCTTTATATAAAACTGATGTCAATCTGCAAGCTACCCATGCAGCTTTCCCTTGGATTGTCACTTGGGATGACCATGAGGTGGAAAACAACTACGCCAACTTGATCTCAGAAATTGACACTGAGGCAGACCAAGATCCAGCTATCTTTGCACAACGGCGAGCCATTGCCTATCAGGCTTATTATGAACATATGCCTCTGCGTCCCTTCTCTCGACCAGTCGGCCCTGATATGCAGCTTTACCGCCGATTAAACTTTGGCAACTTAGCCACATTCCATGTTTTAGACACTCGCCAGTATCGCACCGATCAACCCTGTGGCGATGGTACGAGAACAGGTTGTTTAGATGCGCTTAATCCCAATGCCACTATTACAGGTAAAGCTCAAGAAGATTGGCTATTTGATGGACTAGATAAATCTTCTGCTAGGTGGAATGTGTTAGCACAGCAAGTTCCCATTGCTCAGAGAGACTTTACACCAGGAGAGGGTCAATCTTTCAGCATGGATAAATGGGATGGATATGTGGCTTCCCGCGATCGCTTGATGGCTTTTATTGCACAGCGTCAACCATCTAACCCTATATCCCTAGCAGGTGATGTGCATTCTCACTGGGCAATGGATCTCAAAGCCAATTTCAATAACCCAGAATCTGCTACATTGGGTAGTGAGTTTGTCTGTACTTCTATTAGCTCTGGTGGGGATGGTGCGGATACTAGTCCCGCAGTGCAAGCGTATTTACCAGATAATCCCCACATTAAGTTCTACAACGGTCAACGGGGATATGTGCGTTGTACCGTCAGTCCTACCACTTGGCGCTCAGACTATCTGGTAATGTCAAATGTCTTAACTCCATCGGGAACAATTAGCAATCGAGCTTCATTTGTAGTTGACAACGGTATCCCTGGAATACGACAAGTAGTTTAGTTACAAGTTAAGCTAATGCGCGCGCGCCTAAATTGCATAACTACTAATAAGGGCTGTTAACTGTTGAATGTCAACGGTCAAGAAGAGGAAAAGGGGCAGGGGGCAGGGGGCAAGGGGGAAGACCGGGACGGAGCTTGGACTCCTCCCCGTATAAGCGTCCTAGAAGGACGGGGCTTGTACCCCTGTTCCGCTCCGCTTCACGGCTACTGGGCAGGGATTACTCCCCCTGCTCCCCGCTCCCTGCCCCTCCGCCTCTTCGGTCAACAGCCATCAAGATGGATTATGCAACAAACTCGTAAAGACTTTTAAAGTACTAAACATAGCTGTAGCCAAATAGATAAAATCTTAGGGTTTAACATCACATGAAGGTGATACTTGCCACGGAGTGAGAGGCGTTACCTGTGGGATGGATGCTAGTAGCTGCATTGTACCATCTGCACCAACAATTAATCCTTGAGCCTCAACAATTGGTTCTTGATTATTAACAGTTTGATAGTTACTGCTTGCTGTTGAATTAGCTACTTCATTGGATAAATCACGGACATCATACCAAACTATCTCACCTCTGAGGGTATCGGTAGGGTTGGCGGGTAAGCCGCCACGGTTACTAACAACGAAACGATTCTTTTGCGTCACACTACAACCACTAGCTATCTGCCGTGAGCGATCGCTAAAGTTAGTTGGTAGCTTCACTAATCCGCTAGTAGGATCAACATCTAGTGTATTCAGTTCTACAGTACCATTGAACTCCGCACCCAAATCAGAAGAAGCCGTCAGATCACTGTCTGGAGTCGGTTGGGGACGGAACTGAACCCCAAAAACTGCTTTGGCATTGACAACTACCCTACCACCAAAACCTTTTTGAGCATTAGCACTAATATCACTATTTTCGTAAGCAACTAAAGTATTGGTAGTAATATTAATATTTCCCCCAACTGCACTATTGCGCGCATTGGTGCTAATTTGACTACCACGTAGTATTTGCAGGGTGTCCGATTGAATCGTAATATTGCCTTTATCCCCGGCATTAGTATCAGCAGTAATTATCCCTTGATTTGCTAGTAAAATATCAGCAGAATTGAGATTTATATTTCCCGCCGCCCCTTTTCCAGCTAAACCCCGCAGATTTTCTGGGTCTCTACTAAGGAAACTACTGACATTAATAGTTGCACCATCACGAACAACTAAGCGATTAGCACTCACGTTTACATCACCACCTCCACCAGTACCAACAATAGCATTAGCGAATAACCCGCTACGACCGAATTGATTAGTACCTGCTAATTCTACTGAGTTAGCATTAATTGTCATGTTACCAGCCGAGCCATTCCCAGAGGTGCTAACAGCAATCTGACCCCCGTCAGTAACTCGTAAATTGCTGGTTTCAATGATTAAATTACCAGCATTACCAAAACCAGCACCTAAAAAAGTTGCAGCTGGCTCTGGAATACTCAATATCTTTTGGACTGTGGCTGCAATGGTACTAGGCCCAAATTCTGTCCCACCACTGACCTCTACATCTTGAGCGAGAATTTTCAAGTCACCAGCTTTACCAAAGCCCAAGGTATTAGTAAATATCTGTCCACCATCAGTAACTTGTAATTTATTAGTCTCAACTGTTAAGTTTCCCCCGTTTCCTCTTGCGCCAGGAGCAACAGGAGCAAATAAACCACTAGGCCCAAAGAGAGAAATACCACGTATCTGCACATCCTGAGCTGTAACGTTCAATTCTCCAGCATTTCCAGTGCCAAAAGTACCACTGGAAATTTGACCCCCATTGCTCACTTGCAAAGTTTTTGTAGTAACTGTGACTTTACCTCCTTCTCCACTTGCACCTGAACCAACATCAGCTGATATACCGCTAGATATCTGGTTATTAGGATTCAAAACAAAGCCTTTAACAGTCAACGCCTCAGATGCAGATATATTCAATATCCCTCCAGAACCGCTACCTGTGGTATCTGTAACTATGACTGAACCGTTGTCGAGAGTCACATTTTGCCCTCGCACCTCGATAGAACCACCACTATTACCACTAGCATCTACAGAAGCAGCATTTACAAGGTCAACATTACCGTAACTAATTTCTGGTGTGGGTTGTAGTTGTAGATATCCACTAGGATTGGTGATTGTCACCTCACCTTGATTCACAGACCATAATTCAATTCTTCCCTGGGGTACAGTAATATTTCCTCCAGCTAATTCCACCTTGCCTGCAACTAGTGCTAAAGTCTGAGCATTTGGGGTTTGATAGCTCAATCCTGATGGACGGTTACTGTTATCAACAGATAAATCAGGATTGAGTTTGAAATTATTGCCTGAACCTTGTACTTGAATGGTGCTGGTGGGATGAGAACCAAATTGTAAACCGAGAGGTACATTAACAGTCAAAATCGGGTTAACTGTAGGGTTGATAGCACTAAATTCTTTCCCATCATTGAATTTGATACTATCTGCTGTAGTCCCAATAAATGAGCCGCCTATATCTAATTTGGCATTTGCACCAAAGATAATTCCATGTGGATTAATCAGAAATAAATTGGCATTACCTATATTATTAGTACCATTGAGAAGTGTTTGAATAGTCCCGTTAATTTGGGAAGGCGACCCTCCCGTAATCCGTGTGATGATATTGCTAATTCCTGTATCGTAAATAAATCTAGCAGTATCTCCTGATTGAATTGAAAAATCTTGGAAACTGTGAAAAAGATTAGCACCATTATTCGGTCTATTGCCGCCAGTAATATCATACACACCACCAATATTATTGACATTAGTGGGTAGAGTATGATCAGGGTTCAGTTGAGTTTGTGCTAATCCTTTTAAAGGTGTTTCTAGCACTAGACACAATGTAAAAAAAAATAAAATTTTTGTTGTTTGTAAGTTGAACATTTTAGGCTTTATAAATTTCTTGCTCAGTTATGTAATATAAAATCCCCTTGCAAACATCAATTCGACTGTTAGCAAGCGGGACAAATGAGGTTAATTAAAATTAATAGAGGTGATGTTTGTGGATGGGATATTGTCTTTCTTGGTAACTAAGGTATAATTCCCCAAAAAATTATGAAACTAACAATATAACTCGTCCACCTTGCTAATTTTCACAACGGCGCTTGAGTTTGGTAGCAATGCCAAGTACAGCCATTCCTAATAATCCAAAGATAGTAGTGGGTTCTGGTACAGATTGCGCTTGAGAAGACCCACTCAAATGGTCAGAGTTGCCATCATCAAATTCGTCTAATGTTTCCCAGGCGAAATTTTGCCAAAAGCCATCCGTAGCTAAATTGTCTGTATTTTGCCAATAGCCACTCCAACCCCACCAATAGCCACTCCAGCCCCACCAATAGCCACTCCAGCCCCAGTTATAAGTACCACTGCTAGTGATCATTTTATTGAGGGCTTCACCGCGATCATCATAGCTATTGTTATTAGTATCGATGTATTGTGGTGTCAGACCTAAAGCAGCTTGAGTGGTATTGGCATCCATCCAACTGGTAGTGACTCCCATCTTAGTGGCAAGTCCGGATTTGGCACTATTGAATATAGTGAGTAAGTCTTGATTATTCTGTTGGAGATTCCACCCCAAGATATCTAAAGTAGTCAGATCGTTATTGGTGACGAGTTTTCTTGTACCGCCTGCACGCAGAGCAGCTTCCATAATGCCATCATAGATACCATCTTTTTTCCAGTGACTGCCTTGATTACCGTCTCCTCGCAATTTGGTAGTTCCAGAAGACAAATTACCTAACTTGGTCATACCACCATCAATAGATAATACTGTATCTACACCAACGGATATATCAGGCCTATTCCAAAAGCGGCTATCTTGAGATAAACGAAACATATCCATCAAGTAGCCATATTTAGACATATCACTATCAGTAAACCATAACTTTTTTGTCAATAAATCTGCGTATTCAGGTGAGTCTATACCACTGACAAAGCCAAGGGTGTGAGTTAATTCATGTACGGCCACACTAAAAAAATCTACAGTGGCAGTAGGAATAGTATTACTAGTGTTGGTGGCAGAAAAATAATTCCATGAGAGAGGCCGAGTAATATTGCCTAAGTTACTCACGAGAATATAACCATCATAACCAGGATCATTAGCACTAATAATTCCTAAAGCTTTGGCATTAGCACGGGTGAGATTAATATTTCTCACATCGGACTGAAACTCTAAGTCAGCTAGTCCATATTTATAGGTATTGGTTAAAGATTTATATCCTGTGCATTGATTTTGCCATGATCCATTGCTGAATGTAAGGCTGATATTACATTGGTTATATATAGTATTTAAAGCTGTGCGATCGCTAGATGAGGTGATATCTGCTTGTAGTCTTCTCACCACATTACTATAACTTTGTGAAGTTACCCCCGGTATCGCCCCACCAATCACATTAGTAGGTAATATATTGGTCGATTCAATAAAAATATTGACGGTGACATCATCAGCCAAATAATTTGACCAATATCTACCAGCCATCTCATAACCAAGCATTTGGTCAAGGGTTGTCCCTGGTGCATAAGTGAAATTAAACTGTAAGGCTTGGGCTGGAGTGTCACTTACAGCCATTGAAGCAGCTAAGGTTAGGGGTGTGAGTAATCCCAACAAAGGCGGAGATTTCCAACGATTTGGAGGCATATTAGTTATCCTTAATACTAAGAATTGATTGTGACGCTTGCGTAAGTGCTGTTTTCGTTTCAGTACTCATACTGATTGGTAGCTATGGCGCAGGATGAGCTGTTTGCCAATAACCACTCCAACCCCAGTAATAAATGCCACTTTCCTGCATCATTTGCTGCACATCCGAAGAGCGATCGCGGATGGCATCGTTATTTGTATTACTATCGAATTGTGAATCCCAAATTTTTTGTGCTTTGGTTTGGGCATTTGTGGATAGGACGGACAAATTGATGATTGGGAAATAATCAACCTGCCAACCAATGTAATCGAGGACGGTGAGATCGAGTCTGGAAATTTTTCTAATTCCTCCCATGCTGATGGTTGAGGACATAATCCCTAAATAGGTTTGGCTGTCTATTTTCCAGTGACTAGCCTGCTCCCCATCGCCTCCCAAGAGAGTGTTTTCGCCACTGGAAAATATGGCTTGGTATACAGTTGGTGTGCTTCCTTCCATTTGAGTAAAGTTAAATGGATTTTGTCCTCCGTTGATTGAGAAGTATTTAGTTCCACCCACGGTGTAATCAATTGCTCTTTGTTTGGTACTCTCAGTTGAGTAGCGAAACATATCAACAGCCGTAGGTAAAGCTAAACCACTCAAAGCATCAATACCACTAATAAAACCCAAGCTATGCCCGATTTCGTGGATAGCTACACTGACAAAATCATATTGGTTCTGTTCAATTTTGCCCCCAGCGTACCTATAACTCCAATTAGTCGATTTTTCCAGTTGAATATAGGCATCTAATTCAGAAGCATCTCCACTCAAGTCATTACCGAGGGCTTTATTATTGGCTGTAGTTGTCAGAAGTTCATAGTTACTGTTATTGATGATGCCACCTGCTAGTCTAGTTCTATATTTATCAGTGCTGTAGATAGATGTTGGCAACTGATAGATATTAGCTGTACCATCTGCACTCAAACCCTCTTTGAACTTGTCATAGTTGATTTTTTTAATTGCTGGGGTTGTACCGCCCAATTTCCCCTGAGCTAAAACACCTTCGGTCATCTCGACATGGATGTTGACCACAACATCTATATCTTGTAAGTAAGCAGACCAAATATTTCCTGCTAACTCAACTGCTGCAATCTGTTCCTGTGTGATTCCTGGCTGATAGGTAAAGTTAAATGTGATGGCTTGGGCTGGTACATCAGCTACTATCAATGTGGCTAAAGCTAAGAGTGGTTTTGCCGTATGCAGAGCAATTTGAGTGGTTCGATGAGATATGGTTGTATGTATTTTCTTGTACTGTTTACAGCTCATATCAGTAATTTATCAGTAATCAATATATCAATTGCCAATATAGAAAATATTGTGATGTTCCGATATGAAATATTTGTAAAAACAAAAATTTTTTTTATATAGAAGTCAGTAATCAATCTTCTTGAGTATGTTGTTTTCTTAAAGTTAACTACTAACAATATATTTTTAATTGATTTCACATAAAAGATCAAACTTGTAGTTAAAATTTTTATCGATTAATCTTAGGTATTTTCAATTAAGTATTGGAGATTGCGTATATTCATGAATCATGAAAGTGAAAATGCCTATAAAAACCAGAATATCAGCTTTTCTACTCAGTAATCACTCAAGCTTTACTTTAAATTATTATTGGACTTCATGAATTTATTTTATACAAACAAATAAGTTTTCATGAAATTCTCATATGAGGACATCAAGAGATTTCTGATTAAATCCTTACTATTTATTGAAAACATGGTGATAGTAATTATACTGATGCAATATAATAAATAATAACATTGAATAATAGTAAGTAATATAATCCTTAAAAATAGGATATCCGCACTAAATTACTTTGAGAAAGTCTTCAAAATTTATGGCAAGAGAAAATAAATATCTTTTCCAACCAAAATTATTGGTAATTTTGTGGTTAATTTCTTTATCCTCGATTTCCATAGGAATGAGACCCAGTATGGGTCAGGTAACGTTTAGACCACCTAAAGCGCAAGCTCCAAAAAAATCAATTGGAGGAGCATCTCGTGATGCTTCTAGTTGCGGTGCTGATGTGAGTGCAACTATTCAAGCCTCAGTTACACCATTGTTACCAAAAACTAACATCGGTTTGACAGTAGCGGAACGTCCGACAATATTTGTTTATGTTCCTCAAACGAATGCTAAAACAGCACTTTTTGCTCTGCAAGATGAACGAGGAAAACAATCTTACCAGAGAATCTTACACTTATCTAAGAAACCTGGGGTGATAGAAATTAAACTTCCTAGTTCAGTGTCAGCGCTAAAAATAGGCCAGAATTATCAATGGTCTTTAGTGATGATTTGTACTGAAGAATTAGAGCCAGATAGTCCTTGGGTAAGTGGATGGATTCGTCGAGTTGAATCTCATCGTAATTTGAATCATCAACCTACAGTACAATTAGCATCCAAGCTAGCTAATATGGGCATCTGGTATGATTCGCTGGCTACTCTGGCCGAATTAAAGAGAAAACAACCAAATAATCCAACTATAACTACTTCTTGGCAAGAATTATTAAGGTCTGTTGATTTGAGTGCGATCGCTGAAGTACCTCTTGCTAATTAAGCAAAACTAGACAAAATAAGAGCATGAGAATAATTTTCACTCGTGCTTCTTCTCTAGAAATTACTATTTATCTTTCTTGAATTGAAAAACTTTTCATCTTGAATAAAAACACCTAATGAGGCCATCTGCAAAAACAATTATCGGCTATATACACAAGGTATTTTTCCAAGATTGGCGCAGTATATTCATGACAGCACCAGTCGTGGCAATATGCGTCGTGACTGGAGGAATGGCGGGGTTATTTCAACTGCTGGAATGGAACATGATGGAGCAATATTATGCTCTACGTCCTGTTGAATCAATAGACAAACGGATTTTAATTGTTACTATTGATGAACAAGACATCACTCAAATTGGCAAATGGCCTATTCCTGACCTGATTTTAGCCAAGCTGATTGTCAAACTCAAAGCACAAAAACCAGCAGCTATAGGCTTGGATATCTATCGAGATTTGCCAGTAGAACCAGGTCATCAAGAATTGGTGGGAGTGATTAAATCTACGCCTAACTTAATTGGAATCAAAAAATTAGTAGGGGATCAAGTTGCTCCATCACCTACTTTATCTGAACTAGGTCAAATTGCACTTGCTGATTTAGTCGCAGATACAGATGGTAAAGTCAGGCGCGGGTTATTATCTGCTGGTGATAGTGAGGGGAAAATCTTTTTAGGATTAGCACCTCGCTTAAGTCTGATGTATCTTCAAAGTAAAGGTATTGCTTTAGAGGAACTAAATCCAACTGGCACTTCTTTACGGTTAGGAAAAGCAGTATTTACACCTTTGACTGGCGAAGAATTTAGTTATCGAGGTACAGATGTTGGAGGATACCAAATTCTGTTAAATTACCGTGGTTTTCAAGGTAATTTTGACACTGTGAAAATGCGGGATATCCTCAGTGATTCTATATCATCAGAATTAATACGCGATCGCATTATTTTGATTGGAACTACAGCTAAGAGTATTAATGATTTTGTTAACGTTGGTTACAGTCACAATGTGCAGGATGACGAGAAACGCATGGCTGGGGTAGTAGTTCATGCCAATTTAGTCAGCCAGATTTTAAGTGCTGCTCTTGATGGTAGACCATTGTTGCGAGTTTGGTCTGAGCAAGCAGAGTGGCTATTGATATTTTTTTGGTCTTTTATCAATAGTGTTGTTACTTGGTATGGGTTACAAATCAACTCTCAGCGCAAACAGTCTTTACCAGGCTGGCCGATTCTGGTGATTTTATTGAGTACAAGTATAATCTTCAGCAGTAGCTATGCTGCATTTATGATTGGTTGGTGGATTCCTGTAATGTCACCACTGTTGACAACTTTTTTGTCTATAATTGTTACTACTAATCTGTATAAACAATTACAACTAGAAAAAGCTAACCAGCAACTCCAAGATTATTCTCGCACCTTGGAAGAAAAAGTGCGCGATCGCACCCAAGAGTTAGAAACCGCCAAAATTGCTGCTGATGTTGCCAATCAAGCTAAAAGTGAATTTTTAGCAAGCATGAGTCATGAGTTGCGGACACCCCTCAATGGTATTTTAGGGTACGCACAAATCCTGGAACGCTCTGAAAACATAGCGCCGACAGTATTAGAAGGCATTAACATTATTCATCAGTGTGGTTCTCACCTGCTTACTCTCATCAACGATATTTTAGACTTGTCCAAAATCGAGGCGGGAAAACTGGAATTACACAATACGGATTTTGATTTTTCTTACTTCCTGACAGGAGTAGTAGAAATGTGTCGTATCCGTGCTTTACAAAAAGGTATCTCTTTTCATTATTTACCAGATCCCCATCTCCCTCAAGCAATTAATGCTGATGAAAAACGTTTACGACAAATAATAATTAATTTACTTGGTAATGCCATTAAGTTTACTGAGACAGGTGGAGTCAATTTCACAATACAAGTCTTAGAAGTAGGAGCCAATTTCCACAAAATCAGATTTCAAGTGGAAGATACAGGAGTGGGAATGACTCCTGAACAATTGACAAAGATTTTTTTACCTTTTGAGCAAGTAGGAGACAAAAGTAAACAAGCAGAAGGCACCGGATTAGGTCTAGCTATTAGTTGTAAAATGGCTGAATTAATGGGTGGTCAAATCCAAGTAGATAGCATTTTGGGAACTGGTAGCAAATTTTGGCTAGATTTAAATTTAAATATTATCAGTCACTGGTTACAAACATCTAGTATATTTCATAAGAAAAAAATTATCGGTATTCAAGGCAAACAACCAAGAATTCTCATTGTAGATGACAAATGGGAAAACCGTTCTATAATTTGTAATTTCTTACGATCAATTGGTTTTGAATGCCTTGAAGCCACCAATGGACAAGAAGGATTAAATATAGCAGTAAAAAATCAGCCTGATTTGATTATTACTGACTTAGCTATGCCAGTTATAGATGGCTTTGAAATGATCCAAACCTTAAGAATTCTACCTCAAACATCCAACGTCACCATTTTAGTATCTTCTGCCAGTGTGTTTGAAAGTGATAGAAAAAAAAGCTTGCAAATAGGAGGAAATGAATTTTTACCAAAACCTTTAGAAATTGATAAATTACTCCAGTGTTTACAAGATTATTTACAACTTGATTGGATTTATGTAGAAGATGGCAAACAAACAAAAGTTTCTGAAAATCAACCGTCTCAGTTTAATAAACATCAATTGATAGTTGCGCCGCCAATTTCAGAGCTTGATAAGCTATTGGATTTGTCTATGAGAGGCAACATCAAAGGAATACAAATAATATTGAATGAAATAGAAGAATTAGATGCCAATGGTAATCTTATCGGCTTTGTGACACAAGTTAGACAATTATGCGATAGCTTTCAAATTAAACAAATCCGCGAATTAATAAAATATTTAAAAACTGGCACATCATGAAAATCTTTAACATCTTTGAAAAAGCAACAATACTAATTGTAGATGATAATCCCACAAATTTAAAAGTTTTATCAGATGCTATTTCTTCTTTGGGATGGGAAGCTTTAATAGCAACTGATGGTGAAAGCGCTATTGAGGAAGCTGAATATGCCCAACCAGATATAATTTTGTTAGATGTGATGATGCCGGGAATAGATGGGTTCCAAACCTGTGTAGAACTCAAGAAAAAATCGTCTACTAAACATATACCAGTTATTTTTTTGACGGCTCTTACAGATCAATTTGATAAGGTATTAGGTCTTGTCACAGGTGGAGTAGACTATATAACTAAACCTTTCAACTTAGACGAGGTTTTAGCAAGAATCCAAGTACATTTAAAATTGAGCTTCTTAACTAAAGAACTGCAAATAAAAAACCAAGAACTGGATAAATTAGTAGAAGAACGTACACAACAACTCTCTCTAACTTTGCATAAACTCCAGGAATCTCAATTACAGTTAGTCCAAAGTAGCAAATTATCCACTCTGGGAGAGTTAGTTGCTGGAGTTACTCACGAAATTAATAATCCTCTGAACTTCGTGATGGGTAATTTAGGATTTCTGCGTAATTATATAAATGCTTTAACTCAGCATTTACAGCTTTATCATCAATATTACCCGCATCCAGTTATAGATATTACTCAAAACGCCAACATAATAGAATTAGATAAAATATTAATAGATATACCAAAGCTCATGTCTGCAATCGACACAGGATTGGAGAGAATTAATAATATTAGCGATAGTTTACGCAATTTTTCCCGTTCAGATATATCTAAAAAAGTTTTTTTTGATATCCATGAAGGTATCAACAGCACTTTAATAATTTTATCACATCGCTTAAAGGGCAATAAACTACGTGCAGACATAGAAGTAATTAAAGAATATGGTGATATCCCAGTATGTGAATGTTATCCTGAGCAAATAAATCAAGTTTTTATGAATATGATTGCTAATGCTATTGATGCTATTGATGAGTTATGTCAAAAAGCAGCAGATATGCAAAACAATCAAAATCATAAAATCATCATCAAAACTGTATGGAAGCAGGAAGAAGAATTATTAAGAGTTACCTGCAAAGATAGTGGTGTGGGTATGTCAGCAGAAACCCAAAAACAGATATTTGAACAGTTTTTTACCACTAAACCAAGCGGTAAAGGTATTGGCTTGGGTTTATCTATTAGCCGCCAAATTATTGAAGAGCAACATAATGGCAGATTAAGATGTTGTTCTGTATTAGGTGAAGGAACAGAATTTTTAATGGAAATTCCAGTCAGGTAACTTACTGAGAAATTCTCTAATCAAGCAAGATTACTAGTAGATATCAAATTTATACACATAAACCAACATATGCTGAATTTCACTAAATATGCGGTCTCTTTGGGAGGACTAACTTGCTTTTTAATAACCACGAATCTTACAGTATCGGCACAGACTAATCAGCAACTAGTCCAAATATCAAAATTAAATCTGGAAGTAGACTCAAGTTTACGGCAATCCTCTATTATTGACTCTTCCAATCCCAAATATCGACTACATCAGGGTAGAAGTTCATTTGAGTCTGGACGCTTTGCTGAAGCTGTGAAATTTTGGGAAGCTGCATATATTGGCTTTAAAAACCAAGGTGATAGTATCAACGAAGCTTGGAGTTTAAGTTACCTGTCCTTGGCTTATCAGAATTTAGGCGATTGGCCAAATGCAGAAGTTTCTATTACTCATAGCTTAAACATATTAAAACATCTCAATGTCCAGAAACAAGGAAACTCTGCTATCTTAGCAGTAGCTCTGAATACTCTAGGTAATCTCAAACTCTCAACAGGACAGGCACAAGCAGCTTTAAAAGCTTGGCAAGATGCGGAAAGTGCATATGCAGTAGCTGGTGATGAAGTGGGAAAGCTAGGTAGCCAAATTAACCAAGCCCAAGCAATGCGAGCTTTAGGATTATATCGCAGAGGGCAGCAGTTGTTAGTGAATTTGCATCAAAAGTTGCAAAATCAGCCAGATTCTATCATTAAGTCCAAAACATTACAAAGTTTAGGAATTGCTTTCCAATTAGTAGGAGATATACAACAATCTCAAGAAATTTTACAGCAGAGTTTAAAGATTAGTAAAGGCTTAAATTCCGCTACAGACATTAGTAATATTCTGTTTAACCTGGGAAATACGGCTAGAGATTTACAACAAATAGAGGTAGCTTTTGATTATTATCAACAAGTTGTAGCTCAGACAAGTAATTCTCAATTACGCATCGATGCACAGTTGAATCAAATTAGTCTCTATTTACAAACTAGACGCAACAAACCCTCTGAGGCTTTATTGTCAGAAATTAAGTTGCAATTAGAGAAACTACCTGCCAGTCGGATGTCTATTTATGCAGCAATTAATTTTGTTCGTAATTTGACTAAATTGTCAAAGCTAGATGGCAATGAGTCCATATCATATCGAGAATCAGCGCAAATTTTAGCCCGTGCATCACTACAGGCTCAAATGCTGGGTGATTTGCGCGCTCAAGCTTATGCTTTAAATGAGTTCGGAAAATTGTACTTTGAGAACCAGCAGTTAGGTGAGGCTTTAAAACTGAGCCAACAAGCACTACAAATTACTCAAGAGATTAACGCTACTGATATTAGTTATCAAGCGGCTTGGCAAGTTGGGCGTATTTTGAAAAAACAAGGCGACCATCAGGGTGCGATCGCAGCTTACGATAATTCTGTGAAAACTCTCAAGTCTCTGCGTAGTGACTTAGTAGCGATTAATCGTGATGTTCAGTTTTCTTTTCAGGAGAGTGTGGAACCGATTTATCGGGAGTTCGTGGATATATTACTGGAATCGCCCCAACCCAGTCAAGGAAACTTAAAATTAGCACGAGAGACAATCGAAGCGTTGCAATTAGCAGAGTTAGATAATTTCTTTCGGGAAGCTTGTTTAAACGCTAAACCAGAGCAAATCGATCAAATCGACAAACAAGCAGCCATCATCTACCCAATTATTTTAGGCGATCGCTTAGAAGTAATTTTATCTATTCCTGGCAAACCCCTCTCTAGTTATCAAACAGTCTTATCTTCCAGGGAAATGGAAGACATAATTAAACAAACACGCCAATCCCTCAACCCAATTTTCTCAAATGAGGAAAGGTTAAATGTTTCTCGAAAACTTTATGATTGGCTAATACGTCCTCTGGAATCTGAGTTGAGCAACAGTGGAGTCAAAACACTAGCTTTTGTGTTAGATGGTTCTTTACGCAATATCCCGATGGCAGTTTTACATGATGGCCAACAGTACTTGCTAGAGAAATACAGTTTAGCACTATCTCCAGGGATGCAGTTGATGCCAGCGCGATCGCTCAAACGTGAAAATATCAAATTGATGACAGCTGCCCTGAGTGAATCACGGCAAGGCTTTAAAGCTTTACCAGCAGTTAAATCGGAAGTAACAGAAATTTCTGAAGAAGTTTCTTCAAAACTACTTTTAAATGAAAATTTTACCGACACCAACCTTAAGCAAGCTATAGAATCAACACCATTTTCGGTGTTACATCTAGCCACTCATGGTCAGTTTAGTAGCCAGTCTGATGACACTTTTATTCTCAGTTGGAATGAGAAGATTAATGTTAAACAATTGAGTGAATTTCTGCAAGCCAGAAACGAATCACAATCTACACCTGTAGAATTAATGGTTCTCAGTGCCTGCCAAACAGCAAAAGGAGACAATCGAGCTATATTAGGCTTGGCTGGGGTAGCAGTACGTTCTGGTGCGCGCAGCACTCTAGCTACTCTCTGGTCAGTAAAAGATGAGTCTACTGCTAAATTTATGGTGGAATTTTATAAACACCTCAGACAACCGGGTATTAGCAAAGCAGAAGCATTACGACAAACTCAACTAACTTTTTTGCAAAATGCTGATTTTCAACATCCTTTTTATTGGTCAGCATTTGTATTGGTGGGTAATTGGCTTTAGAGCTTGGTTGTGCAGAATCAAGTCAACACTGCCTGATTAATAGATTGCAACAGTTATAGTTTAAGAGCTACTTGAGTATTTCTGCCAAAAGTCATGCTCCCAATATAAGTATTAATGAGTCATCTGCAATAATTGATTTTTATGATTACTTTCATTATTCATAACCTTCTCTAGTACAGCTTCTCTGATATTGATAAATAGTTCACTAGCCCTATCTCGTGGGCGCGGCAATCTTACGGGTAAATCCAACATAATCCGTCCTTCTTCAATTACTATGACCCTATCTGCTAAGGCCACAGCTTCTTCTACATCATGGGTGACTAAAAATGCCGTAAAGCCTCGCTCTCGCCACAAATCTTCGATGAGATATTGCATTTCTAGACGAGTTAACGCATCCAATGCGCCCAAAGGCTCATCCAGTAGTAGTAAATGTGGTTGACTCACCAATGCTCTGGCTAATGCTACCCGTTGTCGTTGTCCTCCAGATAATACATGAGGCCATTCACCGGCTCTATCTTTAAGTCCTACTTGTTCTAATACCCATGTAGCTTTTGATTGCCAATTTTCTTGTAATCCTAGACCCACATTATCAATCACGCGTTTCCAAGGTAGTAAACGCGGTTCTTGAAACATCACTCTAACAGAATGACTAAGTTTACGGAGTGGTTCCCCATCTAGCAAAATACCGCCTGTAGTGGGTTTATCTAACCCTGATACAAGGCGCAATAAAGTACTTTTACCACAACCACTACGCCCCACAATAGCAATAAACTCTCCAGGTGCTACTTCTAGATTTAATGAATTTAAAACGGTTTTATGACCAAAAGCTTTAGTTAGATCCAAAATATTGATTCGTGAACCTTTTAAATTTGCAACCATCTGGGTTTCTCCTATTTTTATGGATAATCGAGTTATACCAATCTTGATAATTTGATGCTTAGGCAACACCAAACTCAAGGAATTCACAATTTATTTCTTAGTTTTTACCCAGCAGGTTTGTAATTGGGATTCCATGCTAAGAATTTATTTTCTAGAGCTTTGGCTATAGAATTTGCTAGTTTACCTAGTAGTGCATAAATGACAATACTTAATACCACAACATCAGTTTGCATAAACTCACGGGCATTCATCGCCATATAACCAATACCGGAATCTGCGGCAATTTGTTCAGCTACAATTAAGGAAAGCCACATAATACCTAAGGAAAATCGGACACCAATTAATATTGAAGCTAAAGCCCCAGGAAATACGATTTGCCACAAGAGTTGGGGTGTTTTCAAGCCGTAGACTCTGCCCATTTCAATTAGACCAGGATCTACACTCCGAATCCCGTGATAGGTATTAAGATAAATCGGAAAAAATACACCTATAGAAACAAGAAATAATCTGGCTTGATCACCAATTCCAAACCATAAAATTACTAGGGGAATTAATGCCAAGTTGGGAATAGTACGCAACATTTGTAGAGAACTATCTAACAATTGTTCTGAAAGCCGAGAAAACCCAGTAAGTAATCCTAAAACAAAGCCAATTCCGCCGCCAACTATAAAACCAGATATAGCCCGTGCAGCACTAATTCCCATGTGTTGGAAAAGCTCTCCAGTTGAAGCTAACTTAAATGCTGTAAAAACTACACTGCTGGGTGCTGGTAAAATTCTGCTAGAGAGTAAACCAGTTCTGGAAGAAATCTCCCAAAGTAACAGCACTATAAAAGGTACTATCCAAGGGATGATTTTATTTGCGTATTTGTTGTTGAATAATACTTCCAGTGATTTTTCGTGGCTTCTAGTATTGTTCAGAGTAATAGTCATAAGGTCTAAATTAGTTGTTTTACAAGGTTCTCATTGACAGCTATTTAGTCAATAGCACTGAGACGTGTGATGTTAGCTTTGCTCAGACAGGGGCAGAAAACAACGGATAATCAACAAAAAAATTACCTTGTCGCTAGGGTGTCACCTTCGTAAAATACTGTATGTCGAGAGAATTACCGTAGATTAAAACTAATCTTACACGAAATCTAGTAAAAATCAACCCCAAAAAAGCTTTTGTCACGAATTTCCTATGTTTAAGGGGATTCCTATTAGAAAACCATTTGCAGGGTTCCTGAGGATGATAGATAATTCATGACCTACTATCCAGCCCAGAATAATAGTGGGTTTCGCTGTTGCTAACCCACCCTACTGGACTGACACAGCTAAAGTAGTGGATTAGAGGTAGTAGCGCGGCAAAGCTAAAATGTTCCATTCATTATAGTTCTCTTGTGGGATGAGCTTCTAGCCTGTCCAGTGCAGGCAAGATGCCTACAGTAAAGAAACTTTTTTTTATGCACTATTTAAGGCTTGCCACGCTAATACATACCTAAAACCTATAGGTAGTACGAATCCAAGCATATACACTATCAGGATTGTTGGCATTGGAATCTGGCGCTGTAACCCAAATAAAACCCGGTGTAATGTCGATTTTATCGTTAATTTTGTATTGGTAGAATCCTTCAATATGTAGGGAAAGGTCTTTGTCTGCTTGTCCTAAGCCTGCTCCCAAATTCACATTTTTGCCAAGACTGATCAGTGTTGGAGCCATACCCACAAACAATCCCCCTAGACTTCCCTTTTTTCCAAGATCCGGGAACGACATTCCTACAGCCCAATCCATAGCTCGGCCATCACCGCGTCCTAAATAGCGGTGTGCGCCATAACTTACCCAACCATTCATAGCAAACTTGGGACTAAATTGATAAAAAGCTTGTACGCCATAAAGATTCGCTACTGTCCCCGTTCCTGCTACGGTGCTATTGACCAAGTTACTTCCTGCTGCCGGGCCAAAGTTTGTTCCACTTAAACCTTGAGCGTTTGGTGGACTATAAGTATTAACGTAAGTTAGAGCCGCCCGAAAATTCCTCTGAGGACTGGTGTATAGTATCTGTCCTAAAGCTAAATATCGGCCTGTGAAGAAGCCTGTATTTGGGCCAGGGTTATTGGCGTTAGGTGCGCTATAAGCTACTCCCAATTGGAACTGTTGATTTAATCTGTGGAGTACTGCTATTCCACCGCCAGCATCTCCATATTGATAGACTAAAGCTCGTCGTGAGAATCGGGAAATCCCATTAGAACCAGTTGCTAGACTACTTTCAAAGTATGGATTAATTGGAACGGTAAAACCTAGCTCATTAGCTCCATCGGATAAAGCATAAATGTTGACTTGGGTATTTGAACCAAAAGGAAACCGATAACGTACACCACTAACAGAAATATCATTGGGTGGTCTGGTAATACTGGAGTTATCAGCAGTTCTGCCATCAAAAGTGCCTAATAATCCAGCTCTTGTTTGTCCTAATGATTGAATATTTCCTCCCCCCAGCGTTATACCCAGTGAATCTTTACCTGTAAAGCTGGCATTTAATCGCAAAGACACTGATCCTTGCTGTGTTACTACGCGGGGTGCTGGCCGCCCAGTGATAACGTTATTACCAGCAAAAAGTGAGCCAATAACTATCTGCGCTCGACCTGTGAGTTTAACTGTAGTAGAAAATTGTTGTTTCTCGATGGTTTCTAACTTTGCATCTACTGTATCAAGTCTTCCTCGCAGTGTAGCCAATTCCGTAGAAAATTCTTCTCTTAACTTCTTGATTGTGTCTAAGTCTTCTTGTCTAACTAAGTCTGCTGTAGAACTGGCAATGATTTGATTGAACCGGTCTAAAGCAGTATTTAGACCAGCCGCAAATTCATAGCGGGTAAGAGCGCGATCGCCTTTGAATGTACCATCTGTATAACCTGCGATCGCTCCATAGCGTTCCACCAGGGATTGTAAAGCTTGAAATGCCCAATCTGTAGGCTGGACATCAGATAACTCAGAAACAGATGTAACTTGTTCTATGGAGTTTTCTTCATCTGTGATATCTTCTTGAGAAAATAGATTTTCTGTTTGAGATAGTAAATAATCTGGCGTGCCAATTACTTCTACATTGGCAATCTGATTTGATTCAGCCTGAGTTACACTATTTGACGAAGTTTCCTCAAGCTCTGATTTTGATTCAGATAAATTTAGTGTTTCCGGTGCGATCGCCTGCGGTGGGGCTTCCGCCATTGCACCTGAAGAAAGAATGAAAAGCACATTAAAAAGGGCTGGGACAACTAGCCCACAATTCCATAAAATTTTAAACATTGCTTCTTTTGAGTTACGCACTGAAAATTGACAAATCTTTACTTGCTAGTACCTCACAGGATATTGACATCCCAATCACATATCCTTCTGAGGACAAATCTTCTTCAGATGATTGCCTTACAAAATTTTGGCAAAAACTAAACGGTGTTGAGGATTACAAACCAGGCAAGAAACGCAGCAAGTTGGATGTTCCATTGAGGAGTAAGAAGTTGAATTAGCCTAAAATTTTAACCGTAACTAAACTACTAAAAATCTATCTGGTTTTAGTAATTTAACTATTAATTTTGGATATTTGCATAAAATAATAAAAAAAACAAGCCCCCAAAGATATATCTTTATAAGAGAAAAACATTAGCAAACTTGTGTGAAGTAACACTTGCATTTTTATCGTAAGTATGGAAAACTCTGTAACAGAATAAAATACTGTAAGTCAGTCGGTTTATAGTAGTTTGACGTAAATAAACTACGGTATTTAATTTGCCGACTGAAGTACTTAAATATTTTTCAGGCAAAAAATAATTGTGTACCTGATGCCAGTAGTAGTGAAACGCCCTATCCATCTTCCAAGTGATGCAAAAAACTTGGTAAAGACTTTGGCCTTTCCTTAATACAATTTCTAATTTCTAGATTTGTCTTACCATCACAGACTTAAGAAATATTCTGAATAATTTCCCCAATACCTCAATAGAGTATTGATTCACCCAAAAATCAACTTATGACCCAACTGAAAACACTTCCCATATACGACCCAACATTATTTGAGGGTGCTGCTGAAGTTTATGCTCAATACAGAACTAAGTACCCACCTGCCGTATTTGACAAGCTAACGGAAATATTTAACTTGAATGGTCAAGGAAGACTACTGGACTTGGGTACTGGCCCAGGCTTAATTGCTATTCCCCTCAGCACAAAATTTCAGGAAGTAGTGGCGATCGATCCCGATCCGGAGATGCTCAAAGAGGCGCAACGCCAAGCAGCAACGGCAGGAGCAAATAATATTACTTGGCTAGAACAAGGAGCAGAACTGATTAACCCTAGTCTTGGGGTATTTAAACTAGCTACCATTGGCAGAGCCTTTCATTGGATGGAACGCCAACTTGTACTAGAACGCCTTTATGAACTGCTGGGAGATGATGGTGCGATCGCACTCCTAAATACAGGTGATGATCCTTGGAAAAGCCCTCTACCTTGGAAACAGGCTGCAATTGGAGTGGTAAAAAAATGGTTAGGTGAAGAGCGACGAACTGGACAACGAGGACAAGGGATTCGTAAACCAGTTGATCCTCCCCACGAAGTCGTAATTGCCAATTCAAAATTTGCTCGCCAGGAAGTGTATGAAGTCACATTTGAGAAATCTTGGACAGTTTCTAGCTATCTTGGCTACTTATACACTACAGCTTTCTCGCTGAAAATTTTCTATGGTGACAAAGCCGAAGAATTTGAAGCAGATATCAAAGACGCATTACTAGCGGTTGAGCCTTCTGGACACTTTACAGAAGAACTCAAAGCCACAATTCAAGTTGTTTGGAAGCATTAATACCAATTCTCTGTGAAGTTGCACAAAATAAATTATGTAGAGACGTTGCATGCAACGTCTCTACAGTCCAGAGTCAAACACATCTTCATAAAGAAACGGTATAACTTGATTTTTTTAACCCAAAGTATCGCAGAGGTACTCGCAGAGGGGAAATGAGAGTTATTTACTCTTGATTTGTTTGGTACTTGAGAGTGAATTAATTTAACTATCTAAAATAAAGAGGAAAGCCGATGAGCAAAAAACGCCAGTTTCGTTTAGGAGCATTTATTCAAGCTACTGGACATCATATTTCGGCTTGGCGACATCCTGATGCACAAATAGATGCAGGGTCGAATTTTGACCATTACAAAGAAATTACCCAAACTGCTGAACGTGGGTTATTTGATGCAGTTTTTCTGGCGGACAGCCCAGGAGTTTGGGGTGGTGAACCAGAGACACAAAAACGCAATGGGAAACTTGCTCATTTCGAGCCAGTCACCCTCTTTTCAGCGCTGTCCTCTGTTACCCGAAACATTGGTTTTATTTCCACCGCCTCGACTACTTATGAACAGCCTTACACCCTGGCGCGTAAGTTTGCTTCCCTAGATCATTTGAGTAAAGGCCGGGCGGGGTGGAATGTAGTTACTACAGGTAACGAGAGCGCCGCAGGTAATTTCGGTCTTGAGCATCACCCAGAACATAGCCAACGTTATGAACGCGCAGAAGAGTTTGTACAAGTGGTTAAAGGGTTATGGGATAGCTGGGAAGATGACGCTTTTATCCGCGATAGAGAATCTGGTATTTATTTCGATACAAATAAACTACACGTACTAAACCACAAAGGTAAATATTTTTCCGTCCAAGGCCCGTTGAATGTTGCTCGTCCGCCGCAGGGTTATCCGGTGATTGTCCAGGCTGGAGCATCGGAAGCTGGACGAGAATTAGCTGCGCGTACTGCTGAGGTGATTTTCACTGCCAATCAAACCCTAGCTGATGCCCAAGAATTTTACGCTGACGTAAAAGGCCGATTGGCAAAATATGGACGCTCTCCAGAGGATCTAAAAATCATGCCTGGGGCTTTCCCAATCATTGGCCGGACTGAGGAAGAAGCTCAAGAAAAATACGAATTTCTGCAATCATTAATTCATCCCGATGTCGCTTGGGGCATTTTAAAAAGATACTACAAAGGTTTGGATCTGTCGCAATATTCTTTAGATGATATTGCTCCAGAACTACCTAGCGACACCAACAATAATAAGAGTCGTCTAAAATTAGTCAAAGATTTAGCGACTCGTGGGAGTCTGACGTTACGACAGTTATATCTGGCTCTTGCCACTGCCAGAGGTCATCGCACAATCCTTGGTACTCCCGAAAGTATTGCTGATCAGTTAGAGGAATGGTTTAACAATGGTGCAGCAGATGGTTTTAATATCATGCCACCAATCCTACCTACAGGCTTAGATGAGTTCGTGAACCTAGTCGTTCCCATTCTTCAGAAACGGGGATTATTCCGTACAGAATATGAAGGTACTACCTTGCGGGAAAACTTGGGGCTACGTCGTCCTGAGAATCAATTTGCTGTCAAACAAGTGAATGAAAGATTGGTTTTGGCATAAATAAATAGGGCTTAGTAGTCTGGCAAGTTAGAGGTTGTTTGAAAAGTTAAGAGAATGGTAGGTTGGGTGGAGCGATAGCGGAACCCAACAAAGTCTTGAGAATGTTGGGTTCCGTTCCTCCACCCAACCTACACCGGTCTAAGTTGTTGCCTTAATTGAACTGTATTGGGTTATATCGCACTGACGCAACCTACTAAACCATCATTGGTATTGCGAAAATCAAGACTACAGTCCTAGCTACAAACCAAGGAGTAATGAGTTTCGAGTGCTGTAGACACTCCCTCGTTGAGCCAGTATGTTATGAGTTCTTTTTGTCATCAATATCACCCATGCTTTGTTGTACTCGGCACTCATAACTCATTTCTCAGCACTGTTTCTGTAATTTTTTATTTACGTAACTTGCTGTAGGCAAGGAAAAAATATGACTGAATATAGCAGACTAAAAAGTTCTCGCTCCGCCGCTATCAAAGCGAAACTCAATTATCCAATCATCGACACTGACGTTCATACCAACGATTTCACCCCAGCCCTTGAGGACTACATTGCTCAATATGGTGGCACGAAACTGGTAGATGAACTGCGGAAGGCGGAATCTTCTCGTCTCAACTCCAAGAGCAACGGTAAAGACTGGTATCAACAGACTCCCGAAGAACGTCAATATAACCGGACAATTCGCTCTCCTTGGTGGGCGAGAGTTACCCGTAACACGTTGGATTTGGCTACTTACACTCTTCCTGAGCTATTCTATGAGCGTCAGGCAGAGCAAGGGTCAGATTATTCGGTACTATTTCCGAATAATGTTTTAGCACCGGCTGGAGCTAGCAAAGAGAACCGTCAAGCATTGCAACGGGCTGTAAATCACTATCATGCTGATTTGTATCGCAAATATAGCGATCGCCTGACTGTAGTTGCTGGTATCCCAATGGGTACTCCTGAAGAAGCCGTCGAAGAATTGGAATTTGCAGTAAAAACACTAGGTTTAAAAGTAGCAAACATTCCTGGTGGTGTGAAGCGTCCAATTAAAGCAATCGCTGATAAATACCCAGCAGATCAATACCCAGAAGTCGCTAAGTATGCTTCATACATTGACTTCTACGGATTGGATAGTGAATATGATTACGATCCATTCTGGGCAAAGGCAGTTGAGTTGGGTGTACCTATTACTACCCATTACGGTAGCCAAGGTTGGACTGGACGCTCTTCCATCAGCAACTATATGAACAACCACATCGGTCACTTTGCCGATGGCTCACAAGCATTTGCGAAGGCGTTGTTCTTTGGTGGTGTTACCAAGCGTTTCCCACAGTTGCGCGTAGCGATGTTAGAAGGTGGCGCAGATTGGGGCGCACACGTTTACATCCATTTGGTAGACAGATTCTCCAAACGGAGTCTCAAAGGTCTGCAAAACTACAACCCAGATCTGACCAATTTTGATGAATTGTACGCGTTGTTTGAGCGTTTTGGTAGTGAATTCTTACAAGCACACCCCCTCAGCAAAGAAGAACTGAAAAAGACTGTACTAGGTTCTTCCTTTAACCGTCATAGTCGCTCGCCCATTGGTAGCGAACTAGAAGACTTTGCGGCGGCTGGGATTGAAACCATAGAAGATATCCGCGATCGCTGGGTAAATAGCTTCTTCTTTGGTTCTGAGTCTGACGATCGCACCATTGCAGCTGCATTCAACGACAAAGCCAATCCCCTGGGTGTGAAAATCAACGCCATCTATTCCTCAGATGTTGGTCACTGGGATGTACCCGACCTCACAGATCCTCTAGCGGAAAGCTGGGATTTGGTACAAGAAGGTGTGATTTCCGAAGCTGACTTTAAAGCTTATGTCTTCGCTAATCCCTACAAATTCTACACCCAAGCTAACCCCGACTTCTTCAAGGGTACAGCAGTTGAATCTAAAGTACCTGCTCCACAAGTAGATAAGAGCCTTGTAGTAGCTTAAATCAGATAGTTGACCGGAAGAGGCAGGAGGGAAGGGAGCAGGGAGCAGGGGGAGCAAGCCCTTTCCCACAACGCGAGTGCGTACCACTCCGTGGAAGCAAGCTACGCGTAGCGTCTCGCAGAGAAGCGGAACACGGGTACAAGCCCCGCCCATAAGCGGGCGCTCTTACTGGGGCGGAGTACAAGCTCCGTCTCGGTTTTCCCCCTTGCTCCCAGCAAAGCTGCCCCTTTTCTTCTTGCTGACAAGATACCCGACTTCTTCAAGAAGTTGGGTATCTAACCACCAAACAAAAACTTGAGGAATTATAGCTATGTCTATCGAACGCCGTTCTGGTTTATTGCCTTATCTATTTTCCCGCGCCGCAGAAGAGACCAACAAACCCGCACCCCTCGTATTGTTTCTACATGGGGCGCGCGATCGCGGTACAGATATAAATGTATTACTAAAATGGGGTCTGCCTCGTTTTGTTGATGAATCCAGTCCCTTACCCTACTTTTTTGTCGCGCCCCAACTTCCTGAAGGCCAGACTTGGGTAGACCGAGAAGCAGATGTTATTGCCTTGTTGGATAATCTGATCGTTTCTCAATCAATAGATCCTTCCCGTGTCATCCTATCAGGATTCAGCTTAGGTACTGCGGGAGCATGGCATATTGCTGCTACTCATCCTGGTCGTTTCGCTGGTTTAGTAGCTGTTTCCGGTCGTGTACCTAAAACCCTAGAAACAAACCAACTAGCTGCACTCAAAGAAATTCCCATCCAAATATTTCAAGGTGCAAAAGACGAAAAACTGTCAATTGAAGATACACAGCAGATTGTTGATACCTTACATGGTTTGGGGAGAACAGTAGATTTTACCGTCATACCTGAAGGGGATCATTTCATTGCTGATGAAGTATACACCGACTCAAAATTACAACAATGGCTGATTTCACAGAGCCGTCGTCCTGCTTCTGTAGTCGCCTAAGAGTAGAATTCTTTTTCTAACATGACATTACCCACAACTAAACTTGGCCAAACTGGATTGACCGTTTCTCGTCTGTGTCTCGGTACAATGACCTTCGGATTACAGACAGATGAAGAAACTTCCAGGCAGATTCTCGACACCGCCGCCGATGCAGGCATTAACTTTCTGGATACAGCCGATGTTTATCCTTTGGGTGGTGGACTAGCTACTGCTGGAAGTACGGAAGAAATCATTGGACGTTGGCTAAAAGGCAAACGGGACAATTTTATCCTTGCTACAAAATGCGTGGGAAAAGTCGGGACTGCGCCTTGGGATCAGGGTGCTTCGCGTAAACATATTCTCGATGCCATTGATGCTTCCTTAAGAAGATTGGGAACTGATTATGTGGACTTGTACCAATTGCACTCTGATGATGCTTCAACACCTCTGGATGAGACTTTAGAAGCATTAGATACAGTAGTACGTGCTGGCAAAGTACGCTACATCGGGGTTTCCAACTTCTTAGCTTACCGACTCGCCCGTGCCTTGGGACGCGCAGATGTACGAAATTTGACTCGCTTTGTCTCAATTCAACCCCGCTACAATTTGTTATTCCGCGAGATTGAGAGAGAACTTTTGCCCCTAGCAAAAGAGGAAGGTCTAGGTGTAATTCCTTACAACCCCTTGGCTGGTGGTTTACTAACTGGTAAACACAACCGGACTCAAGGCCCAACAGCAGGCACTCGTTTTACCTTAGGTACAGCCGCAGAACGTTATCAAGAAAGGTATTGGCGCGATCGCGAGTTTAATACTGTGGAGGAATTACGCACAGTAGCAGACTTCGCAGGCCTATCACTCACCACCCTGGCGGTGGCTTGGGTGTTGGCTAATCCGATTATTACTGCCCCCATTATTGGTGCTAGTCGTCCAGAACAGCTTGCTGACACCCTAAAAGCCCTGGAACTTAAGCTCGATGACAATTTGAAGCAAAAATTAGATGACATCACCGCCGAATATCGCAGAGGTGATTCTCTACGCTAGTTTTGCAAATTTGAACTCTTTCCAATCCAAAATATTTTATCTATCAAACACCTATGATTAAACGCCGTCGTTTTCTAAATGTCGCTACATCTAGTCTGGGCGGTTTTTCTATGGCCTATTTGTTGGGAAGTTGTAACCAACAAAGCCAAAAGGATGTGGCAAATAGTAGCAGTTCTCTGGCGATAAAAACGAAGGTTCTCCGCATGGGGTATCAAAGTGCAGGGGATCTTGTCCGCAATCGGCAAGTTTTAGAAAAACGCTTAGATCCTCTGGGAATTAAGGTTGAATGGTTACAATTTGCCCAAGGGCCGCAGCTGATGGAAGGGATGGCTGCCCGTAGGGTTGATATAGGCTCAGTGGGAGAAACCCCACCAATTTTTGCCCAAGTGGCTGGATCAGACATTGTTTATGTCGTGGGTACACAAAGAAACGCAGGAACCGGCAGAAGTAGCGTGATTGCCGTACCGCCAGAGTCTCCACTCACCAAGTTTGAGGAGATTAAGGGGCAAGAAGTTTATTTTCAAAAAGGCTCGGCATCACATTATTTTATGCTCAGGGCTTTGCAGTCGATTGGTTTGACCATCAAAGATATCAAAATCAAAAGTATGGCAACTATCGAGGCGCGGGCTGCTTTTCTGGAGGGAAAAATCCCTGTGTGGATGACTGGTGATCCACATTATGCGATCGCTGAAAAAATGGGTCGCATTCGTGTTCTGAGAGATTCTGTTGGCTTGGATTCTCCTGGCGGCTACTACATTGCTGATAGAAAATTTGCTCAAGAAAATCCTGGTGTTCTGAAAATTCTGATTGAAGAACTTCATACGCTTGATAAATGGGCAGAAGTGAATCGAGATGAAGTCAAAAAATTGATGATTACCCAACAAAAGCTGGATGAAGATGTAGCCGAAAGGGTAATGTCTCGTCGAACTTTTGCCGGACGCAGAGGTTTAAGTCCGGCACTAATAGCGGAACAACAGCGTGTAGCAGATTTATTCTTTAAAGAAGGTGTAATCCCCAAGAAAATCAACATCAGTGATGCCTTACTCCCATCTGATTTGTATGCTGCAATCACACCGCCAGAAATTATGGTTTAGAGACGAATGTCGCGCTTGTGACTGGGTGTAGGGGTTTAGGAGAAGAACATGATTTATGAGGTGTCTTGATTTAACTATTTGTTGTTTCCCTCACACCCTTATATCCCAAGAGCCTGATCCCTCAAAAATTTGCGCTTATCTTAGGGTCATTTGTTTAGAGACTATGGACGCTAACAACAGTTAATTTAACGCCACCGGGCGGCTGAGCAGCCGTCCGTTTTTATGTTACGGGACAGTAAAAGTTACCACGATAACAAATTTCATGATCAAAAAGACGAGACTTTCTAAATCTTTTCAACGTGCTGCTAATGCGCCAAAATTACCCAATACCACCTTCAGGTTCATTTGCTATTTTGTGAACCAGTTTCGTTGGTGGTATGTGGCAATGGTAATTGCGGAAGTGATTCATGCAACTTGTGGCATTATGTTGCCCTATGCTATTGGCGAGATTATTCGCAGCGTAACGCGATCGCCAGGGGACAGCAAGTCCATTTTTGATGCGGTGAGCCAACCCCTGATGCTGTTCTCCGCTTTGAGTGTAGGTGAAGTTGTCTTTGGACGCACAGCCGGACTCTTGCAAACCATTCTTCATCCCATCCACCGACAACACATCGTCCGTTCTCTATATGCCTACTTGCAGCATCATTCCCATCGCTACCTGAGTAGCAGTTTTGCCGGGTCATTAGCACATCGCATTGGCGAAACTTCTTTGGGTGTGACTCAGACAATGCAAATGCTAATTACTGAATTTATGTCAGTAATTATTGTGTATATTGTCTCCACAATTTTACTGTATCGCGCCTATCCTCCCCTGGCTGCATTTGTGGGTACGTGGGCTGTTTTGTTCATCAGTATTTCCTTCTGGTTGGCAACTCGCTGCCGAATTTACTCCCGCAAAGCCGCAGCCGCCAGAAGTGAGACAACTGGCATCATTGTAGATGCGGTGACCAATCTTAGCAGTAGCCGACTGTTTGCACGCTTGGGTTTTGAACGCAGCTATTTAAATGAGCAATTAAGGCGCGAACTCAAACAGGTAAGAAAGTCTAACTGGTATTCAGAGCGAATTCGCTGGTTTCAATTTATCTCATCTGCCATTTTGAAAATTGGCACTTTATATTATTCGCTCTCACTGTGGAGCCGTGGACAGATTGCTACTGCTGACTTTGTAGTTGCTACCAGTTTGTCACTGTTAATCATTAGTGAAGCCAGAAATTTAAGTAAACGGTTTCTAGAATTTTTTGAACATATCGGTAATATAGCGAATGGAGTCTACACCATTGTTCAACCCCATGAACTGGTTGATCGAGATCAGGCGATCGCCCACTCTATCACCCAAGGTAAAATTGAGTTTCGGCAAGTCAACTTTAGCTATACAGATGGAAAGAAAGTATTTGAAAATCTTTCTATCACCATCCAACCAAGCCAGCGAGTGGGACTGGTTGGCTTTTCCGGCTCTGGAAAATCTACCTTTGTTAATCTCATCTTGCGTCTATTCGATCCCCAATCGGGGCAGATTCTCATTGATGGAGTCGATATTCGAGACATGACCCAGGATGCTCTCCACTCGCAGATCAGCTTGATTCCTCAAGACCCGTCCCTATTCCATCGCACATTAATGGAAAATATTCGTTATGGGCGACTGGATGCAACCGATGAGGAAGTGAGCGAGGCGGCGCGTCAAGCTCATGCTCACGATTTCATCGTACCAATGCAGGAGGGATATGATTCTCTAGTAGGGGAACGCGGCGTTAAATTATCGGGTGGGCAGAGACAACGGATTGCGATCGCGCGAGTTATCCTCAAAAATGCACCAATATTGATTTTAGATGAAGCCACCTCTAGCCTTGATTCCATCACCGAAAAAGCGATTCAAGATACCCTCGATTTAGCCATGAATGAGAAAACGGTGATTGTGGTAGCTCATCGTCTGTCTACTATTGCCCATCTAGACCGTATTTTAGTATTTGATCAAGGTCGCATTGTCGAAGATGGTACTCACACAAAATTATTGGCGCGTCGTGGCGCTTACTATAAATTATGGAAAATGCAGGCGGGTGGATTCTTACCTATAGAAGCGGAACAAGGAGAGGACAAGAAATTGATCAAACAACTTGATTCCAACCAAGCCAGTACTTCTGATCTGAACGTCACTAAGAATAGGTAAGCTGTAACGCTTTTAAATTACCTGTCAACCCGAAAAGATCGATAAATTTTCCTACCTAACTGCTTAGTTCAAATGTACTAAAATAAAATAGAACCATCAAAATGGAGTAGCTTTGCGATCGCGAGGCTACTCCATTTTGAGTTAAAAATGACTTTGAACCATAATTGCCACAAAAATCAAAAATTTTGCGGCTAAAAGCATGAACTTTTGTTGAGGTTACGGTTCATATTTTAGTTAACTAATGGGTAAAAGCACACCTATCTTTCCTGAAAACAGCGCCCTCAATCTTTGAGATAAAAACAGTCTATGTTCAAACTACTGAAATATCTAAAAATTCTTCTCATTACCGGGTGTTTGCTATTTGCTTGTCATGCTTCAACACCGACTGAATTCAAACGCCCTCCCTTGAAAGTGCAATTTGCATCTTTTGTTGGGGAGTATCCAGGTATTATTGCTCAAGAAAAAGGATTCTTCAAAGCCCAAGGGGTAGATGTAGAACTAATTCATAAACCATACACCCAATTGGAACAAGCCAATTTCAGTGCGGGTAAGTATGATGGGATGACATCTTCTTTAGGAAATCTTATTATCTTGAGTGCAATAAATCCAGATATACAAGGTGTGATTGTTATAGATGAATCGACAGGTGCAGATGTAGTAGTCGCCCAATCACAAATTAAAACCGTTGCTGACTTGAAAGGGAAAAAGCTGGGTGCAAATCTAGGCGGTTTTAGTGAAGTGTTCATAACTGAAATGTTAAAAACTAACAATTTAAACGGCAATGATGTGAACTTGGTTAAATTAGAGGCATTAAAAATTCCTCAAAACTTGCAAAAAAATTTTATTCAAGCCGGACACACTTGGGAACCTTATCTTTCTGAAGCTATGAAAATAGGAGGAAATATCTTATTTACTAGCAAACAAACCCCTGGCTTGATTTTAGATTTGATTATTTTTCGCGGTGATGTAATCCGCGATCGCCCTGAAGACATTCGTGCATTTGTGCAAGGATGGTTGCAAGCTTCGGACTACTGGAAAGAAAATGTTCAAGAAGGAAACACTATCATCAGCAAAGCTTTAAAAATTCCTAGCAATACAATTTCTCTGGATGGAGTAAACCTGACTAATTTAGATGAAAATCAAAAATTATTTCAATTTAGCAACCCTAACTCCATCGACAAAATTGCCAAAATATATGCAGATTTTTTTATTCGTGCTGGAAACGTGACGCGAATTCCTGAGCTAAAAAGTTTATTTAATTCTTCCTTCTTGAACCCTGCTTCCTAGTTTAAAGCCATGCAGCACGATCTTTTGGGTAGCATCCGGACAAAATTGATCGCCTCGTTTCTCGTTGTTGCTTTGATTCCGTTGTTGTTATTGGCATCTATTAACAAACAGACAACGGAAACAGCACTAACTGACAACGCTCGGCAAGCCTTATCTGCTGCGGCTAACCGAACCAGTAACAGAATAGATGCTTTTATTGATAGAAATCTTAATGCTGTGCGCGTAGAGGCACTTTTACCAGGCTTGGCTGGCTACCTCAGCCTAACTCCAAAAGCGCGAGATGATAGCCCCGAAATGCAATTGGCGACGGAAACATTAAATCGGCTCAGTCGCAAAGATATGCTGAATATTATCTCTTATGCTTTGCTCGATTTAAAAGGGAAAAATGTATTAGATACATATACATCAGATATTAACAAAGATGAATCAGGTCAAGATTATTTTCAAAAACCACTGCAAACTGGATTATCCTTTGCTTCTAGTATGAAGCGATCGCCGATAATACCTGACCTTGTTACTATCTTTTTTAGTAGTCCTGTTCGTAATGCCCAAGGAGATATATTAGGTGTCTTACGTGTTTCATACAATGCTACTGTGATTCAGCAGTTAGTAACTAGAGAAACTGAACTGGCTAGAGCTAAATCTTTTGCTATTCTTTTAGATGAAAATTATATTTATCTGGCACATAGTCATGCACCAAAACTACTTTTTAAATCAATTGTGCCTCTACCTGTCGATGTTATAACTCAACTACAAAAAGAAGGGCGTTTGCCTAATTATCCTATCAGAGAATTGGCAACTAATGAATTGAAACTTAAACAAGCATTGGATAATAAACAGTCACATTTAACTACTACTTTGTCAACAACAGGTGATCAGGTTAATTTGATAGCGATCGCCAGTTTAAAATATAAACCTTGGTCTGTTTTGTTCGCACAGCCTCTAGTTGTTGCCCTTGCACCTGTAGAAAAGCAAATTCATGACGCAATGTTTCTATTTGTATTGATCGCTTCAGTCGTGACAATTATCGCTTTTGCTATTGGGCAATTGCTAACAAGACCAATAATTTACCTTACCAATATAGTTTTTCAGTTTACAACAGGTAACTTAAATATCCGCGCCAAAATTAGCTCAACAGATGAAATAGGTCAACTGGCGAAATCGTTTAATAATATGGCACTTCAGTTACAAACATCTTTTGAAACCTTAGAACAACGGGTACAAGAAAGAACGGCAGAGTTAGTAATTGCCAATCAGAAACTAGAACAACTGGTAAATCTAGATGGTTTGACTCAGGTGGCTAACCGTCGTTGCTTCGATGAACGACTAAAAGCAGAATGGAAACGCCTGGCGCGAGAACAACAACCCCTGTCGCTGATTTTATTCGATGTTGATAAATTCAAATCTTACAACGACTGCTATGGACATCTTGGAGGCGATGATTGTCTAATCACCATAGCGCAAACTGTGCAACAGAAGCTTCATCGTCCTGCTGACTTACTAGCGCGTTACGGAGGAGAAGAATTCTCGATACTCCTCCCCAATACTGACTTACTAGGAGCGATCAAAGTAGCACAAATTATTCAACAAGCAATTTACGATCAAGCCATTCCCCATGCACAGTCTGATATAAAGGATATCGTTACACTTAGTTTGGGTATTACTTCTATTATACCTGCTGGAGATATCAAGCCTGATACACTCATCGCTTCAGCCGATAAAGCACTGTACAATGCCAAACAACAGGGGCGCGATCGCTATTGTACTCATGAGGCATAGCACTAAATTATCAGTATATGAACAGGGACAGAGGGGTCGTTAAGCGATCGCATTTTTCCACAAAGTTTCTATCCCTTTGTGGGTGGATATTTGAGTGATTCAACGGCTAATTACATTGCCACCCGTGGATAAAGTCGTCCACAAATGAGGGTTAAGCCTATTAGTGTTAACAAGAGAATTGCACAGTCCCAACCAAAGCCATAGATACTGGTTCCATTAGCTAACATTGTGCCACGTAGTCCATCCACTTGGTAAGTTAAGGGATTAACGCGAGACAAAAACTTTAACCAGTCAGGCATCATGGAAATGGGATAAATGGCATTACTCGCAAAAAACAAAGGCATAGTTAACAACTGTCCAATTCCTGTCATCCGTTCTCTGGTTTTTACCAAACAGCCGATGATTAAGGAAAAAGTACAGAAACAACCTGCTCCCAACATGACAACGAATAGCACTTGGATAAAAGCTAAGGGATGCAGATTGAGATTAACACCTAATATCAGTGCTAATACGTAAATTACCAATACCTGTGATAAACATCGGACTCCACAAGCTAAGGACTTACCTAACACCATTGCCACTCTAGGTGTCGGGCTAGCCAAGAATTTATGCACAACTCCTAAATCTCGCTCCCAGATCAGCGTCATTCCACCTGTGAAAATGGCGACAAATAACACACTCTGCGCCAGAATCCCCGCCGTCATAAAGTCTAGGTAAGGTAATTCGCCTGTAGGAATTGCCCGAATGCGGGAGAATACTTGCCCAAAGATGAGCAGCCACAGTGATGGTTGCACGGCTCGGACTATTAAATCCGTAGGATCGTGTCGGAGTTTCCGCACTTCCATCTCGGCAATCACAAAGGTTTTGGTAAATATCTGAATAATTGTAGAAATCACACTGGCGCGATGGGTAGCTTTTGGCTTAACCCAACCGTTGAGATGTACGTCTGGTTCTGGCTGTATCACGATAGTTCACTCCTGATGTTAGTTGATCCCCTGTGTAATGAATAAAGACATCATCTAAGGTTGCATTGAGCTTACCCAAAGAAGCTTTTAAATCACTGGGTTCCCCTGTAATCACAACTTGACCTTGCTGCATAATCGTCACTCGGCTACACAGACTATCAGCTTCTTCTAAAAAGTGGGTGGTTAAAAATATGGTTGTGCCGTAATCTGCTCGCAGTTGTTGCACAAGTTGCCATACCTGAGTGCGGGCTATGGGATCTAGTCCTACAGTCGGTTCATCAAGAAACAAAATCTTGGGTTGGTGCATGATAGATTGGGCAATTTCTAGCTTGCGAATCATGCCACCAGAGTAGTTACGTACTAAACGATGGGCTGCGGCTTGCAAACCCATGAAATCCAGCACTTCCCGAATACGCCTTTGCCTGTGCTTGACAGGAATATCGTATAGCTTGGCAAAAATTAAGAGGTTTTCGTAACCTGTGAGACTACCATCAGCAGAAAGGGCTTGAGGTACATAGCCAAATAGCCGTCTAACAGCCGCCGCCTGGTGAGTTACGTCATAACCAGCTATAGTTGCTCTCCCTGCACTTAGGGGCAATAAAGTAGTCAACATCTTCATTGCTGTGCTTTTACCTGCGCCGTTAGGGCCAAGTAAGCCAAAGACCTCACCTTGTTGGACTGTGATACTTAAATCTTTGACAGCAACCGCTTTACCAAAGTAACGCGTCAGTCCTTGGGTTTCTAAAATCACTGCGTTAGGGCTACTGGCAAGTGATTTTGACAAATCAGTGTTTCCCGTAAGTCTTGTCACGAGTTTGATGCACTTTTAAATATTTAGTTAAACTAACTATTAGCTTCGCATATTTTACGAGAAAGTCAAGAGTATATTTTGTGGTGGGCGAATTTTGCTATGCTCATTGCCGTAGTGCCTGTTTTTCAATATGTCTTTCTAGCAGGAATTGTCGGAGATGTGATAGACCTGTCTGGGATCTTGGTGACGGTACTTGTCTTTCCTGCTTACTTGTGGAATGATGCTTTTATAAAATACGGTAGCTTGATATATTTACCGTAGTTTGACGAGATTTTAAGCTAAATACTCAAATGACAAGTACAGGAATTCGCACAACTCAAGTTAAAGTCCCAAACGGTGATTTGCAAATAGATGCTTATCTCGCTGAACCGGCAAAAGAGGGAACTTTCCCTGCCGTGATTGTGATTCAGGAAATATTTGGGGTAAATATTCATATTCGGGAAGTTGCTGAGAAGTTTGCCCACGAGGGGTATGTAGCTGTTGCTCCTGCACTTTATCAACGAACTGCTCCCGGTTTCGAGGCTAAATATACCCAAGAAGATATCCAACGTGGTAGAGGCTATAAAGAGCAGACCACAGCAGAGGAAATATTGAGTGATATTCAAGCGGCGATCGCCTATTTGAGAACTTTACCAAATGTCCAAAAAGGGGCGATCGGTTCAATTGGCTTCTGTTTTGGTGGTCATGTTGTTTACTTGGCTGCCACATTACCAGACATTAAAGTGACAGCATCCTTCTACGGTGGTGGGATTATCAACTCTACACCTGGTGGTGGTGAACCGACTATTACCCATACCTCAAAGATTAAAGCCCCCATTTATGCCTTCTTTGGCACTGAAGATCAAGGCATCCCGCTAGAACACACAGAACAAATTGAAGCCGAATTAAAGAAACATCAAATTCCTCATAAAATCTTTCGCTATGAAGGCGCAGGGCATGGCTTTTTCTGCAACCATCGCGCCAGCTATAATCCCGAAGCTGCCGCCGACGCTTGGCAACAAGTCTTAGAATTATTCCAAAAAAACCTCCAACTGCAACCAGTTTAAATCTCAAATAGTCTCGGCTTTATCGGGACTACTTCTTTGCCTTGGTAGTATAAACGCGATTAATCGCGTTTATACTTTTTTAGCGCAACTTAAAACCTAAATTTTTCAAAGCTTCCTGCAAGCGATCGCGTCCTGATAAAGATTCAGCAAACGCTACTCGTTTAGCTGAGTGTTCCGACCAATCACCAGCAACATTCATCTGTTGGGAATTGTAGAATGCTTTCATGATTTGGTTGTAAAGAGCAATTTCCTGGTCTTGTTTCTCCAATTGATAAGTCTCCCGATGCAATACTGCTGCTTGAGGTAAACGCGGTTTAACTTCCACATTTACAGATGAATTTGCGTAACCGACGCACAACCCAAAAACTGCAAAGACATGAGGCGGTAAATTTAAAACCTCTGCCACTTCTTCTGGACGGTTACGCAATGCACCTATATAAACTGTTCCCAAACCCAGAGATTCGGCAGCAACAACGGCATTTTGTGCCGCCAATGTCGCATCTATAGCCGCCATCAGAAACATTTCTAGATAATCTAAAGCATCATGGGATAATCCTTGACTCTCAGCAACGTATGTTAGTCTTGCCAAATCTGCTAACCACACCAGAAATAAAGGACACTGGCGAATATGGGCTTGGTTATTCGCTAACTGCGATAACTTCTCCTTACGTTGTGCATCTTGGACAGCAACTACACTCCATGTCTGGAGATTAGAGGAAGTCGATGCAGATTGAGCTGCTGCTACCAAAGTTTCTAGAGTGTTTGATGGTAGGGAATCACTAAGGTAAGAACGAATCGAACGGTGAGACAGTAAAGTTGATAATGTCTCGTTCCAAGAAATATCTGCATTGAATGCGTCTACGCCGTAACGACGATGTAATAACTCAGTAAGATTGGTCATAAGAACGAAATGTGAATTACAGATTATGGATTCTTGGGTGCAAAAGCTGCATATTGCGCTGGTGTAAGCATTGCTTCTTTGACATCAATTGCTTTGGGAATTAATTTTAGTTCATAGAATTTATCTGCAACTTCCTGTTGGAGAGTAATTAATTCTTGAGTGATTGGTCTGATGCCAAATTTTCTTCTATTAGTACTTGTTTGCATCGTTTCCAAATCGATGCCCAAGATAGGAGAAAGAGTTGCTGCTACTTCATTGCGATTTTTATCAGACCATTGTTCAGTATTTTGAATTTCTTCTAGTATTGCTTTAATAATTTCTGGTTGCTGGTTAGCAAATTTGCGGCTAGCAAGGTAATATCCTCCCTGCTTATTAACTCCTGTACCATCAATTAACACACGAGCATCGGCTGATTTTTCGGCTGCTGCATAAAAGGGGTCCCAAATTGACCAAGCATCAATGCTACCTTTGACAAAGGCGGCACGAGCATCGGCTGGGGGTAGATATATGGGTTGAATATCGCTATACTTCAGTCCGTTTTTTTCTAAAATTTGCACTAGCAGATAATGGGCGCTAGAACCTTTTTGGAAAGCGATTTTTTTCCCTTTAAGATCATTGACTGTTTTGATATCGGAATTTTTGGGAACAAGAATTGCTGAATTAGCTGGACTGGGTATAATTCCCGCAATATATGTGATTGCAGCATCGGCTGCTTGAGCAAAAATTGGTGGTGATTCTCCAGTATGCCCGAAGTCAATACTACCGACATTCATCGCTTCTAAAAGCTGCGGACCGGCAGGAAATTCATTCCATTCAACAGATACTCCTTCAGGTTGCAAGCGCTTTTCTAAAAGCCCTTTACTTTTTAGGAGAATTGCTGATTTTTGATAGCCTATTCTGACTACAGATGCTTTACTCTGAGTTGAATTATTAGCAGAAGTAATATTACTAGCATTATTAGCTGTGCAGGCAGCAAATAAAAGACTGAGGCATAAGCCAGTAATAAATGTCCCAGTAAATTTTATAGGAACGATAGATATTGAGCGCCTCTGATTAGCAAATTTGAAAATAAACAATTTTTGCCAATAGGTTATTATGCGCTGGAATAAAAAATTCAACATCAAGTCTTACCTTTTTTCGAGTGAAATATGAAGCTGTTTGACTGACAGTACTTTGAGAAAAATTAATCATGATTAGATCAGCTAAAGTTATGTTTTATCATAAAATACGGCAAATCGGTCAAGTTAGAGTACTATATTTTTGCAGAATCATAGTATTTCGTAAAGACTTTAATAAATTTTGTAATAGCTATAGCTAAATCCTTAGAGAATGTTTGAAAAGTTATGAAGGATACTAAAGACCCCTCTCCATAGCGCGGAGCACTTCTCGTAGAGTACCTTTACCTGTTGGTGCTAGTCTGTCGTTAGGCAAGCGAAGAGAGGCTTTGAAACCCCCATTCCCTGTCTTCACTACGCAACGCGAACGTAGGGAAAGAGGGCTAGGGGAGTTAGGTTCTTAAGATTTTGATGTTTAAAATAATACTTTTCAAACAATCTCTTAGATACATCACAATTTTTTAGTAGGGAATGAACCACCGACAACTTCCCCAACCAAAAATGAGAATCTCTTTTCCCTAAACTCTAAATTTTCAACTTAAAGCATTCTCCAAATCAGCTTGCAAGTCTAATACATTCTCAATTCCTACGGAAAGACGGACTAAATTATCATTAATTCCCCGTTTATATCTTTCTTCTTGTGGTAGAGAACCATGAGTCATTTTTGCCGGGTAGCAAAGTAATGATTCTACACCACCTAAACTTTCTGCTAATAAAAATAACTGGAGACGGGAAGCAAATTTTTCCACATCAGCAAAATCGCCTTTTAATTCCAGACTAATCATCCCACCAAAACCAGACATTTGTGATTTAGCTAATTGATGTTGTTCATGGCTAGTTAAACCTGGATAATAAACGCGTTCAACTTTGGGATGCTGTTCTAAAAATTGAGCCAATAACAAAGCATTTTTTTCATGTTCTCGCATTCTGACAGCTAACGTTTTAATTCCTCGCAGCACTAACCAACTATCAAAGGGACTGGGAACAGCCCCAATTGCATTTTGATAAAATTTCAATTCAGTATATAGTTGCTCATTGGATGTCACTACTGCGCCGCCAATAATATCGCTGTGTCCCCCTAAATATTTGGTGGTACTGTGAACTACAATATCAGCGCCATTATCTAACGGTCTTTGAAAGTAAGGACTAGCAAATGTGTTATCAACTACTAGAATAAGATTATTTTGCTCAGCAATATTTGCTAGTGCGGCAATATCAATGATTTTTAATAAGGGATTAGTAGGAGTTTCTACCCAAATCAGTTTAGTGTTGGGTTGAATAGCTTTAGCAAAATTAGAAATATCATCAATATCTACATAGGTTGTCGTTACACCCCAATTTTTTACTACCCTTTCTAATAAACGATAAGTACCACCATACAAATCATCACCAGCTACAATATGATCGCCGCTTTTAAGTAGACTTAAGACAGTGGTAGTCGCCGCTAAACCAGAAGCAAAGGCTAATCCATATTCACCATTTTCAATCGCTGCTAAAGCCTCTTCTAAAGCATTACGCGTGGGGTTTCCAGTGCGAGAATATTCATACCCTTTGTGCTGACCTATGGCTTCTTGTTGATATGTAGAAGTTAAATAAATTGGCACAATCACCGCACCAGTTTGTGGATCTGATTGTTGACCTTCATGAATTGCTTTAGTTTCAAATTCCATTGTTTACCTTTGATTTTTCTTGGTTTTGACTAATCCAATATCTAATTAAATCGGCTCTGGTAATTAATCCTGCGGGAATATTATTGCGAGTAATAATAATCCCTGTGGTTCCTGATAACAGAACTCGGTAAGCTTCAGAAACATCTACATTTTCATCGAGAATTGGAAGTGGTTTACCCATCACAGCTAAAACTTGCTGATTAGAGAAATTAATCCCGTCATAGAGAAATTTCATCAAAGATGCTTCATTGAGGCTACCTACTACATGATGATTATCAATTACAGGTAACTGAGAGATATTGAGTTTCTGTAGTAAGTTTGTTGCCTGGCTTAACGTATCACTAGAACTAACAGCAACTAAAGAAGGAAAATCAGTTTTTTGATGCAGAATTTCCCCAATTTTTATAGTTTTAACTGTTTTACCTTCCCAAAAACCATTCTCTTGCATCCAGACATCAGAGTAAATTTTATTAATGTAGTTTCTCCCTGTATCTGGTAACAAAACTACAATATATTTTGGCTGTGATAATCGTGCTGCATACTTGAGGGCTGCGGCTACTACTGTACCACAAGAACCTCCGACTAATAAGCCTTCTTCTCTAGCTAGACGACGCGCCATATTAAAAGATTCTTTATCGCTGACGCGAATCATTTCATCAACTAATTGACGATTAAAAGTTTTCGGAATAAAGTCTTCACCAATTCCTTCAACTTTATAAGATTTAGGGCTATCTCCTGAGAGGATAGAACCTTCTGGATCTGCACCAACAATAATAATATTTGGGTTTTGTTCTTTGAGATATTTAGCAACTCCAGAAATTGTCCCACCAGTACCCATACCAGCGACAAAAACATCTACTTTACCTTGACTATCTGCCCAAATTTCTGGCCCAGTTGTTAAATAATGAGCTAAAGGATTATTCGGGTTTTCAAATTGATTTGGTCTATATGCACCGGGAATTTCTTTAGCTAGTCTTTCCGCTACACCGTTATAACTTTCTGGGGAGTCGGGCGGTACAGATGTAGGAGTAACAACAACTTCTGCACCATAAGCTTTGAGCAGGTTAATTTTATCCTGGCTCATTTTATCAGGCATGACAAAAATACAGCGATATTTTTTAACTGCGGCAATGAGTGCTAATCCCACACCAGTGTTACCTGCGGTGGCTTCAATAATAGTTCCTCCTGGTTGTATTTGACCTGTTTTTTCGGCATTTTCAATCATGGACAGGGCAATTCTATCTTTGGTACTACCACCAGGATTAAGATACTCTACTTTTGCATAAATAGGAGATTGAATATTTGCAGTAACTCGATTAAGTCTAACTAAAGGAGTCTGACTAATTGCTTGTAAAATATTTTCATAATTAGCCATATTTACCCCTACTCATTTATGAAAAAATTTGATAAATCTGTTATTTAATTTTTAAATTTGGCTGCAATTTTAGCAATCTTTCGCCTGCTGATTGTAGTGTTTCTGGTTTTGTACTAAAGCAAAACCGGATGAATGAATTTCCTTTTTCTGGGGGACTCAAAAATCTCGAACCGGGAACTACGGCTACACAAATGTCTTTAATTAGATAGTTAGTGAATTCTAGATCATTTTCGTAGCCAAATTTGGCAATATTGGCAAAGACATAGTAAGCTCATTTGGGGACAAAATAAGGAATACTTGCCTGATCTAAAATCTCTAAAATGCTGTCTCTTTTTTGACGATAAAGTCTGGCTAATTCTTCATAGTAAGATGGTGGTAGTTGCATTGCGGCTACTCCGGCTCTTGGCAACGGCGCAGGCGCACCAACTGTAAGAAATTCGTGGATTTTTCTAATCGCTCCTGTTAATTCAGGTGTTGCCAAAATATAGCCGACTCGCCAACTATTAACACTGTAGGTTTTGGAAAGACCGTTGATAGTAATAATAGTGCGCTCTTCCATCCCTGGAAGGGTTGCTAAGGCTATGTGTTGAGTTCCATGATAGAGAATGTGTTCATAGATTTCATCGGTCAAGCCTAAAACATCCCACTTTTGGCATAGTTGAGCCATCAAATTAAGTTCCTCGCGTGTAAAGGTCGTGAGTCTTAGGAATCTCCCGCAATACCGCTTGCGGTTAGCGGCGAGAGGATGTCAAAAGCTGCTTGTTTCTATTCCGGCGGACAAGGAAAATCAGGAAACCCCTGAGCTAGATTCATTGCACTGTGCTGCACTGCTATTCTTGTCATTTCTCGAATCGGTGATTCGGGAAACTGTTTCGCCTTTGTTGATATTTTGGGACGCTGAATCTCTCTCACTTGGCGACTCCGGCTGTACTAAGTTCCTGTAGGAATAATTAAATCACATAAACTGATTGATTTACCGTAGTATGCCTAAATCCCCTGCATCAGAAGAAATTTGACACTGGAAATATAAATAAAATATAAACAACGGTAAGTCTATCGAAAATAAGTATTTTGTTTTCGTAAATACATTAACTTTGTATACAAACCGTATATTATGAACAAACCAAAATAAATGCCTAGTAGATTCAGCAGTAATCAAGTAATATCTGCGGCTGTTGGGCAAATTTTAGCTTGTTTATTTATCTAGATACGCAAAGCTAGCTCAAATAGCTTTTTACGATACCAAAGATTGAGAAGGAGCGAATGTGAACAATAGTATACGGATTAACGAAAATTTAACGACGACAGGACAAGTCATACCAGAACAGCTGAAGCAAGCTAGCCAAGAAGGTTTTAAGTCAGTGTTGAATTTGCGATCGCCAGATGAACTAGGATTTTCCCACAATGAGCAACAAGTGGCGGAAGCATTAGGGCTGAAATACGTAAATGTACCTTTGAAGCTAGAAGACTTGAATGAAGAATTAATTACCGAAGTTCTCAAAGCATTAAAAACACTTCCAAAACCCACTTTAGTGCATTGTGCAGCAGCGATGCGTTCTACGGGAATTGCATTATTAAGTATTGCGGTTGAGGAAGGATTGACACCAGAGCAAACCCTAGCCAAAGCTCGGAATTTAGGCTTTAGTGTATTTGAACATTCTTTTGTTAGTCAGCGACTGAAAAATTTGTTAGTAGACTATCTGAATAAACACGCTAAAGTCGCCGTAGCAACCATTTGATCATCGGGAAATTACGGATAAAGCTCGATTGATTTTCCAGCCTACCTACTTAACGTCGAGTCATTATGTCTCTATTTGCTCTATCTCCAGCATTACCGATTCCAGTTTACCTAATCAATGACACGTCCTATTGTTATGAAGTAACCGATTTTCTGTTACCGATTTTGAATAAAACTAAGACACTGATGCACAGTAGTCCTAATGTTGAGGAACGTTCAGGAATTTGGACGCTAAAACCGTGAGAGATGCTGTTGATATCTAAGTAGCTACCAACAACACGATTGCGATCGCTAATGTCGAAAGCTGAGATAGAAACTGCATCAGCTATACTAATCGGTACAAATGATTTACCAGATGCGTAAAATGCCTGATTTCCTATATCATTGGCGAAATTACCCACTATTGTGTCTCGGTTGTTAATCCCGAATACTGTTGTATAAAATGCCCCAGGAGCCTGAATACTGGTGAATTTAGCCCCATCTAGCAGAAAACCACTCACTAAGCCTGTGGAATCAGCAAAGAAGCCGACCATTTTCCCTGCATCATTAATATCGGTAACAAAAGTTACCAGAGCATCAGGGGCATTAATCGTGGTGAAATTACCACCATTGAGCAGAAAACCGCGACTCACACCACTACTATCAACGTAAGAACCGACAATATGACCAAAGTTGTTAATGCCAAATACTGTAGTAACAATCGCATTAGGCACATCAATCGTCGTCAAATTACTGCCATCAAATAAAAAGCCCGAATTTTTGGTGCCATCGCTGAAGAATCCGACAATTTGACCGGCATCGTTGATGTCAAAGGCAGTAGTGCTGATGGCGTTGGGGACTTCTATATCGCTGAATTTTTTGTTGTTCAACAGAAAACCGCGAACAGTCGTTTCACTATCAAAACTACCGACAACCTGATGATAATTATTAATTCCGAAGGCATTTGTGGCCAGTGCATTCGGGACATCAATGGGGTTAGGAGGCAAAGCACTCAAGGAAGCAGCTTGCACCGTGGGAGCGATTGTTAGTGAGAGGCTAAATGTAGTCAAATAAACTGCTAGAGAGCGTTGCATTTTTCCTCAAAGTAATTTCAACAGAAACAATTTCACGGATTGTGAACAACTGTTAGGCGTTGCGGATGATTGCTGAGAAGGTGAAATCAAAGATAAAGTCAATTCCAGGGCCGCCGTCAACTAGGATGCTACTACCTGGCACTTTACTGTTGATGGTGAAAGTATCATTACCAAAACCGAGGAAAATATTGGTCGCTTCTAAGAATGTGTAGCTGATGCCATTACTCATACCTAAGCCTGTGATAGCGTTGGCTGTCATTGTGCCGTTGTTAGGCGCGCCATCACCGCTATCTTCTACGTTTAGGGTATCCGCACCAGCACCGCCATCGACGAAGAGTAGAGCTAAAATTCCGTTAACTATACCTCCTCTGTTTGGTGCAGAAGTACTGACATTTATAATATCGTTGCCACCGCCAGCAAATATGTTGGTAGTGCTACGGATAGATCGCACATTAAAGGTCTCTGATCCTACATTACCATAAATCGAGGTTGTAGTACGAGGAAATGTACTGGAAATAGTAAAGTTGTTGTTACCACTACCTAATATGATACTTAAATTGTTGATGTCTCGATAAGTGATCCCACTTGTCATACCTAATCCTGTCAACTGAGTATCAGTTAATGTACCTGTATTAGCTGTGGTATCACCGCTATCCCTAACTTCGAGGCTATTGTTCTCTGGCCCACCAATGATGGTTAAAGCAGCTGCTATGCCATTGACTGTTGGTGTTCCAGCACTCGTAACTTTAATGACATTATTACCTGCATCTGCATTCAGGGTTGTGGCATTAGTGATTGCTTGTATATTCAGAGTATCCGCACCGTCACCTGCATTAATGGTAGTCGTTGCACTGGTACTGCTGACAGTAAAGGTATCTGCACCCCTACCCAACTCAATGTTGAGAGTTTCTACTGTGCCGTAGGTGATGGTAGTGGGACTTAAACCATTAATTGTAGTGGCGGTTAATATGCCTGTATTGTTTGTATTGTCGTCTCTGTCATTGATGTTGACTGTGTCAGTATCAGTACCACCAATGATGGTTAAAGCAGCTGCTATGGTATTGACTGTTCTTGATCCGGGACTACCAACATTAATCACATCATTACCTGCACCTGTATTCAGGGTTGTGGCATGACTGATCGCTTCTACATTCAAAGTATCATTACCACCACCTGTGTTAATTGTGGTTGCAGCACCAGTACTGCTGACAATAAAGTTATCTGCACCTGTACCCAAATTAATGTTGAGAGTTTCTGCTGTGCTGTAATTGATAGGACGGCCAAGACCCAAATTATCAATGGTGGTGCTGCTTAATCTGCCTCCATTGTTAGCAGTATTAGCACTATTATTGATGTTTATGGTGTCAGTGTCAGCACCACCATTGATGGTTAAATCAGATGCTATGACATTGAGTGTTGTGGCTCCAACACTACCAACATTAATGACATCATTACCTGCATCTGCATTCAGGGTTGTGGCATTAGCGATCGCTTGTACATTGAGAGTATCATTACCGCCACCTGCGTTAACCGTGGTTATGGCACTGGTACTGCTGACAGTCAAGGTATCTGCACCCGTACCCAGATTAATGTTGAGAGTTTCTACTGTGCCGTAGGTGATGTTAGCGGGACTTAAACCAGTAATTGTAGTGCTGGTTAATGTGCCGTTATTGTTTGTAGTGTCGCCACTGTCATTGATGTTTACAGTATCAATACCATTACCACCATTGATGGTTAAAGCAGCAGCGATCGCATTGACAGTATTTGATGTGCTATTACCAACATTAATTACATCATTACCTGCATCTGCATTAATTGTTGTGCCTGCACCGCTAGTTCCCTGGACGTAAATCAAGTCATTTCCTCCGCCCGCAGTCACCGTATCTTCACCAGTACCACTGTCGAGGGTATCATTACCTGCACCGCCGGTAATGTTATCGTTACCAGCGTTACCATAAATGGCGATCGCTTGGTTAATAGCTGAGGCATTAATTGTGTCATTGCCTGAGCCACCTATAATGGTGGTAGCTGCACTAACTCCCTGTACAGTTAAGTTATTTGAGCCACTACCGAGGTTGATATTTAGAGTTTCTACTGTCCCATAAGTGATGCCATTGCTACCCAAGCCTGTGAGGGCTGTGGCTGTGAGTGTACCTGTATTGTTAGCAGTGTCGCCACTGTCATTGATGGTGATGGTGTCAGTGTCAGCACCACCATTGATGGTGAGAGAAGCAGCGATCGCATTTACGGTTGTGGGTGTGCCACCACCAACATTAATCACATCATTACCTGCATCGGCATTCAGGGTTGTGGCATTAGCGATTGCTTGTACATTCAGAGTATCATTACCGCCATTTGCATTAATAGTAGTCGTCACACTGGTGCTGCTGACAGTAAAGTTATCTGCACCTGTACCCAGATTAATGTTGAGAGTTTCTGCTGTGCCGTAAGTGATGGTACCGCTACTTAAACCAGTAACTGTGGTGGCTGTTAATGTGCCTGTGTTGGCTGCGGTATCACCACTGTCATTGATAGTGATGGTGTCAGTTTCACTACCACCATTGATGGTTAAAGCGGCTGCTATGCCATTGGCTGCTAGTGTTCCGGCAGTTCCAACATTAATCGCATCATTACCTACATCGGCATTCAGGGTTGTGGCATTAGCAATCGCTAGTACATTGAGAGTATCATTACCGCCACCTGCATTAATCGTGGTTGTTGCACTGGTGCTGCTGACAGTAAAGGTATCTGCACCCGTACCCAGATTAATGTTGAGAGTTTCTACTGTGCCGTAGGTGATGCTACCAGAACTTAAACCAGTAATTGTGCTGCTGGTTAATGTGCCTGTATTGGCTGCGGTATCGCCATTGTCATTGATGTTGACGGTGTCAGTTTCAGTGCCACCAATGATGGTTAAAGCGGCTGCTATGCCGTTGACGGTTGGTGTTGTGGCACTACCCACATTAATCACATCATTACCTGCACCTGCATTCAGGGTGATGGCATTACTGATAGCTTCTACATTCAGAGTATCCGCACCGCCATTTGCATTAATGGTAGTCGTCACACTGGTGCTGCTGACAGTAAAAGTATCTGCACCTGCACCCAGATTAATGTTGAGAGTTTCTACTGTACCGTAGCTGATGCTACCGGAACTTAAACCAGTAATTGTGGTGGCAGTTAATGTGCCTGTATTGTTAGCAGTGTCGCCATTATCATTGATGTTGACGGTGTCGGTTTCAGCACCACCATTGACGGTTAAAGCAGCCGTTATGCCATTGACTGTCGTCGGTGTGGCACTACCCACATTAATCACATCATTGCCTATACCTGCATTCAGGGTTGTGGCATTAGCGATCGCTTGTACATTCAGAGTATCATTACCCTCACCTGCATTAATCGTGGTTGTTGCACTGGTACTGCTGACAGTAAAGATATCTGCACCCCTACCCAAATTAATGTTGAGGGTTTCTGCGGTGCCGTAGGTGATAGTGGCAGGACTTAAACCAGTGATTGTGGTGCTGGTTAACGTGCCTGTGTTGGCTGCGGTGTCGCCAATGTCATTGATGGTTATGGTGTCAGTATCAGCACCACCATTGATGGTTAAACCAGCTGCTATTGTATTGACTGTTGGCACTCCGGCACTAACAACATTAATGACATCATTACCTGCATCTCCATTAATTGTGGTGACGCTGTTAATTGTCTGCACATTAATTGTATCTACACCACTACCACCAGTAATGGTAGTAGTAGTATTGGGGTTGGTATTCTGCACAGTCAAACTATTAGCACCATCACCCAATTCCACAGTTAGATTTTCTATTCCGATGTAAAGGAAGCCACTAGCTCCCATGCCTAAGCCAAGAATGGTATTAAAAGTGATAAATCCTGTGTTGGCAACAGTATCAAAGTCGTCATAAACACCTAATGTGTCAACTCCTGCTCCTCCATCAATAGTTAAGCCAGCCAAAATATTATTGAGAGTTCTGCCAACTCTGCCAGCATCAGCTAGAGGAGTGCCAATTTCAATGCGATCATCACCTAAACCGCCTAATACTGTTGTAGTTCCACCGCTAGTTCCTTGCACAGTAATTAAGTCATTACCTGCGCCACCTATGACAAAATCTTGACCAGTACCAGTATCTAGGCGATCATTTCCTGCACCACCAGTAATGCGGTCATTACCAGCATTACCGAAGATGGTAACAGCTTGAATAGCAGCAGAAGCATCAATTATGTCATTGCCTGAGCCACCTGTAATGGTGGTGACAGCAGTAGTTCCTTGCACAGTGAAGTTATTCGCGCCACTGCCCAGATTCACATTCAGTGTTTCTACTGTACCGTATGTGATACTGCTAGGACTTAAGCCTGTAATTGTAGTGGCTGTGAGATTACCTGTATTAGCGGCTGTATCGCCACTATCATCAATAGTTAACTCGTCATTACCTTCGCCGCCAATAATGGTTAATGCTCCGGTAATATTATTCACTGTGCCACCCAAATTCGGGGTGAGATTACCTATCTTAATCTGATCGTCGCCTGCACCAGCATCGATGGTGATGGCGTTTGTTGTGGATTGAATATTAAATGTATCAATATCGCTACCACCACGCAGATTATCCACATTAGTAAAGGTCAAACCATTAACTGTGCCGTTAGCACCGTTCACTGTCCAAGTGTTGGCGGTGGTTTTGCCAATGATGGTTGTGTTTGCACCGTTACCAATAATTGTTTCTATCCCAGTCAAGGCGGGATTATTTAAGTCAATGGTGACTGTACCAGTAAAGCCAGAGAAATCTAGGAAATCTACGCCGCCAACGTCGTCGTTACCACCGCCAATGTTACCAGTGATTTGTGACGTACCGTTGAAATTAAAGCGATCGCTACCACCACCACCGTCAACACCGCCCGTAAAGGTAACACCATCATTGACGATAAAGGTATCTGCTTCTGCACCACCAATGAGGTTTTCAATATTTCTGAAACCATCTTTGAGGATTTCGTTGGTGGTAACAGTCACACCATTAACGGTAAAGGTTTCGGGAGTTGCATCAGAGATTTTCCCTGCACCATCTCCTGTTAATGTCCAAGTTGTGGTGACATTTTCTTCTTGTTCGATGGTATCGTCACCGCCACCACCATCAATTGAGCCTGAACCAAACAGCACACCACCGCGCAGCTTGAAGACATCAACAGCATTGCTACCATTGAGGTTCTGAATATTGCTGAAATTAAAGGTTGTTTGAGGTGCAACGAAAATACCGCTATTGATGCCATTAACTATCCAGGTATTAGTTACACCACTAAAGCCACCGAGGAGTAAATTAACACCTGTACGTCCGTCAATAGTACCTCCTGGTGAGACAGCAGCATTGTTCATTAAGAAAGTATCAGTATTGAAACCACCTTTTAAGTTAGCAATATTACTGAAAGAAAGTAAGAAGTTTTGTCCTTGAACAAATCCAGTATCCTGACTGTTAATTGACCAATTTAGGGCTAAGGTAGAGTTAATTTGTAGAGTATTTAGTGGCGACGACACTCTACCACCATCAATAATACCTCCGGGGCTGAGTGAACCACCAGGTTGGAAGATGAAAGTATTACCCCCTGAACCGCCAACTAGCTTACCGATATTGCTAAAGAGATTAATCGCTCCTTGCAGATTTCCTCTGTCAGCACCAGTAATCTCCCAAGTATAGGGTCTGCCATTAGTATTAGCTATCTGGATGGTATTAATACCAGCAAAGCCACCGCCATCAATGGAGTTAAAGCCGGATAAACTACCACCACCACCGACAATGAAAGTATCAGCCCCTAAACCGCCATCAATGTTGCCAGAGAGACTACCGTTGTTATCGAGAATGAATGTATTTTCTTCATTGCCACCTTTCAGGTTGGCAATATTACTGAAACCACCTGTGATACCTGTAACCGTTCCTGCATCTGCCCCTGTCACAGTCCAAGTTGTCGTAATATTAGAATCGATCGCTAAAGTATCGTTACCACCTTCACCATTTACTGTACCTGATAGAGTACCACCAGCCAGAGTAAAGCGATCGCGTTCTGTTCCTCCTTGTAAATTACCGACATTAGTAAAGTTAATGGTTGTGTTGTTCCCTTCGATGGGTGAGAAACTCAGACTACCCGCATCAGTTCCTGTCACTGACCATTGATTGAGTACATTGAGAGCTTGGAGAGTATTATTACCACCTTTACCATCAATCGAGGAGACTACATCTTCGTCAGCTATGGTGAAGGTATCTGCATTGTCACTACCCTCAAGCCTAGTGATGTTATTGAAAGAAATAGCAGTTTTAGGAATTCCGGAGTAACGATCGCCTGTGAGAGAAATTGCCTGACCAGCAAAGGCATCTTCTAGAGTTGCTGCTAACTGAATCTCCTGATTATTGAGCTTGATCACAAAGTAATTAGAGAAAGCTTGCCCGGTGACTAAATTATGATTGCGTCTGAAGTCACTAGTTAAGACAGTTCCCACCCCACCAATACGATTAAATGATAGTCCCTGCTCCTCTCGTTCGCCTTGTAATAGGCCAGCATTCTGCCCAGAAATTGTCCAATTAACAAAATTTGCACTGTTACTTCGTAAGATATTTTTTCCTAAACCACCATCAAGGCTACCTGTCAGGCGAGCGTTGTTATTGACAATAAAGGTATCATCCCCATTACTGCCAATGAGGTTACTAATCTGCGAGAATTGATCGACGAAGTTAGTTCTACCACTATCTATTCCGAGTAAATTCCATGTGCTAGCTTGGTTGTTTTTTAAAGTGTTAATTCCGCCACCACCGAAGATTTCGACAAATCCACCATTATTAAGACTGAACAAATCGCTACTTCCGCCACCAAACAAAGACTGAATTCTTTGGAAATTGCTAACTGGTGTAAGTTTTCCTTCTGTACTTCCATCAAAGCCAAGAAATATTGGTATTCTTCCGATGGCATTTACAAAACTGTTTGCCAAGGCAATCCTGTAATCATCTATCTTAATCGCATAGTAGATGTTATCCCGACCTTGCTCGTATTTTTCTAAATTCCAATCGTTCAACGGTAATCTACCATCGCTGAGAGCGCGGAAGGCGACAGCTTGACCATTAGAAAAGTTATGGGGGCGAGCATATTCGATAACAGAGCCACGGAAGTCAGAATTATTTTCGAGTGATATCCGATTAACATCATTCGCCTTAACTAAAAACTGAGTGCCATTAAGGGGAATAGCAGATTCCAAGTCAAGGGGGATGTTGCTACCTGTTTGTGTTAGTTGAATCGTTAAGTCATCTCGACGAATAACTCGATAATATTCTCTATTAACAAGTATTTCAGTCTCACCCGCTTGATAATTATATTGGTATTGGACGAGATCGCCAGTTACAAAGTTATGAGGACTGGAGAAAGTAATTGTCTTGTTAGTTGTATCGACTCTGGAGCTATCGTAGGCAACATAGGCATGTTGACCCCGATTAAGTAGTGCGTTCCGCTCTACGCCTTCGCTGCCGACAAAGGTGTTTGTCTTGATCAGTTCGTGGTTATTACCGCCGTCTATTGTTGCTAATAAGGTAATCGGAAGATTGTTATTAGATAAGTTGGTAAGTTGGACTGTAAAGTCATCTTGACGAATTACCTGATAGAAAAGACCATCAACCAATCCACCAATATCTCCACTCACTTGATTTGTGCCGTTACGATACTGGACGCGATCGCCTGTAACTAAGTTATGGCGATAGGAGAAGGTAATAGTATTGTTGGCACTATTAACGACGGAGGAAGAACTACCATCAAAGGTTAATTCAGTGGTGGGCAATATCGTGCCGATGTTGAGGTTAGATGCGGTGTTCTTAGTTCCCCAAATGTTAACTGTATCACTACCTTGTAAGCTGTTTTTGCCATCACCACCATCAATTGTTAAACCACCTTCAGAACGCAGGAAGAAAGTATCATCTTGATCGCCAGCTTGGATATTGCCGATATTTTGGAAATTCAGGCGAACTTGCTTAGTTAACCAATGTCTTTGTTGTGCTATATCAACCAAGGAAGGAGATAACCTTGTTACCGTTCTTCCTTGATTATCTATTAGGGAGATAGTACGGTCATTGATTACCTTGACGTTATATAATTCACCCCGTTTTAACCCCTGTATATCGTTGAGTTCTGTTACAGTATTCCCACCTCGATTTGCGGCGATAGTGTTGCCATATAAGACAATCTGACCATCAAAGAAATTGTGAGGCTGTGCAAAGGTGATGCGATCTAAGTCGAAGCCTGCTGGCAATTCACCTGGTTTGATTAAGTCAAGCTCATCGTAAGCTTTACCAGCATGACCACCGTCTATTTCCCAAGTGATGCCTGGGGTATTAATAACATCCATCAGGATCGCGTTGCTTCCTTGTCCACCATCAATTTTCCCTATTACTCCCCAGTCAACTTGTTGTTTACCGTTAACTGTCAAAGTTGTGCTGTTGATGATAAAGGTGTCGTTACCTGAGCCACCTGTTAAATTACCAATATAGTTGAATTCGATATTAGTGTTAGAACCGTTTTGATGGAGGGTGTTGCTAACACCAAAAAGTTCCAAATCTTCCAGTGCAAAGCCATTAGAGACATTAATTGTCCAGGTATTATTGGTATCAGTTGCAATTAAGGTGGTGTTAATACCGTTACCGATAAAGGTTTCAACATTATTAAACCTGTTGTTAGCCAAGTTAATTACTACTGTTCCAGTAGCTTGGGAGAAGTCAACTACATCAGGTGTATTGGAGGGATTATCACCACCGTCAACTGTACCAGCTACCTGAGCAGTATCGCGGAATTTAAACCTATCGCCACCTGCACCGCTATTAATTAATGCTGTAATCAGAGCATCATTAGCGAAATTAAAGACATCATCGCCACCACCACCACTGACGCTACCAGTGATATCAATGCTGTTGACGTTATCCGTCATAATCAAGCCACTGGCTGTGTTTTGGATGGTAACGATCAACTCAGTGGTAATACTGTTTGTGCCTTGCCCAATAGTGTAGCTAAATGTCTCTGTCAGGCTTGCACCTACAGGTAAGTTAACCACTTGTGGATCGGACAATTCCACCGCGTAGGAGTAAGTACCATCAGCACTAATATTGAGTCTGCCATAGCTACCTGCAATTACACTGGATTCATCACCTGTAACTGTTGTGCCGTCAACATCGCTGATGGTGACGGTATCTTCAGGATTACGTGCCAATAACCGCGCCAGTAAGTTACCCGTAATCAGTGTCAAACTAAAGACATCACCTATTGCATCTGGTGGTACTTCTTCATCAATATGTATGACTGCATCTGCGGCTGTGAAGTTAAATGTATCGACACCTGCACCACCAACTAAGTTATTAAAGTTAATGAAGGTAATGTTAGAGATCACTACCTCATCTTCGCCAATAATTTCCCAAGTGTTGGGTTGATCTGCACCGATTAAGGTACTGTCTTCCTCATTCCCAATGACAACTTCAAATTCGCTGAAGTTAATCTCTTGCAGATCAATAGTCACGGGGTTAGTGGTTTGTGAAAAGTCAATGACATCCACTACTACTTCATCAGTATTATCACCACCACTGACTAAGCCAGTAATCGTTCCTGTACCATTGATAATTACTGTATCGCCACCATCGCCTGCGTCAATATTACCTGTGAAGGTGACACCATCATTGATAATGAATACATCTGCATCAGCACCACCGATGAGATTTTCAATGTTGGTGAAGCCATTTCTGAGAATTAAGTTGGTGGTGACGGTTTGACCATTGACGGTGAAGGTTTCTGGTGTGGAATCGGAGATAGTCCCGGAATCTTCGTCGGTTAAAGTCCAGGTAGTTGTAAAGTCATCATCATCATCGTCGGCACTACCTTGTTGCTCGATGGTATCCTTACCACCACCACCATTAATTGCGCCGGAACCATACAGCACACCACCCTGTAACTTGAAGACATCATCAGCATCACTACCATTGAGGTTTTGAATGTTGGTGAAGTCAAAGGTATAAGTTGTGCCATCTTTAGTGGCGGTGAAAGTGCCACTATTAACCCCATTGACAACCCAAGTATTGGTAGTATCAGTAATTCCGCCACTTAAGATGTTAACTCCGGCACGCCCGTCTATTGTGCCACCTTCGGCAACAGTGGCATCTTCTAACTTAAATTCATCGTTACCTGCACTGCCTGTTAAGTTGGCAATGTTGTCAAATTCTAAAAATAAGTCTTCTCCTGACACTTCTCCGCCATTTTGACGGTTGATTACCCAATTGAGGTCTGTATCAGCATTGATTTCTAGGGTATTTAGTTGTGGGTCGCCTTGTCCACCATCAACTGTAAAATCAAAGTTCGATAAGCCATTGTCCTCAAAGACAAAGGTATCTTCGTCATTACCGCCAATCAGTTTGTTAATTTCCCTAAATGCGGTGGTGTCGTTGCCATTGTCAACTGTACCAGCGTTTTCGGCGTTAATTGTCCAGTTATTCTCGACATTACCGCCCTGTAGGGTATTGTCACCTTCACCACCAGCGATCGCACCTGTAATGTAGCCATCTTCATCGAGGATGAAGATATCATTGTCATTGCCACCAATCAGGTTAGCTATTTCTGTAAAGGCTGTGCTTCCAGAATTATTGGTAATATTCCCGGTATTTTCATCGGTAATTGTCCAAGTGTTCTCAGCATTACCGCCCTCTAAGGTGTTGTCACCTGCTCTACCTGAAATTTCACCTGTGATGCGGTTATCTCTTTCTAGGATGAAGGTGTCATCGTCATTACCGCCAATCAGGTCGGTTATTTCTGTAAAATTGGTTCTACCTCCCTGATTTTCAATATAACCTGCGTTTTCCGCCTTAATTGTCCAAGTATTCTCGACATCACCACCCTGTAAAGTGTTGTCGCCTGTTCTACCTGCAATCTCACCTGTGATGCGGTTATCTGCTTGCAGAATGAAGGTGTCATCATCATTACCACCAATCAGGTTGGCGATTTGAGTAAAGTTGGTTGTGCCGTCACTATTGGTGATATTCCCAGCATTTTCAGCCGTAATTGTCCAAGTATTCCTAACATTATCACCTTGGAGGGTATTTGTACCTCCACCACCAGCGATCGCCCCGGTGATATGGCTATTGTCTTCTAGGATGAAGATGTCAGCTTGATTATTACCTGTGAGGTAGGCGATTTGGTTAAATTCTGTTCTACCTGTGCTATTTTCAACTACCCCGGTATTGTTATCGGTAATTCTCCAGGTATTGCTGACATTACCGCCTTCTAGGGTATCGTTACCGCCACCGCCTGCGATCGCGCCTGTGATGCGGTTATCTCCTTCTAGGATGAAGGTATCATCATCATTACCACCAATCAGGTTGGTTATTTCTGTAAAGTTAGTGTTATCACCACGGTTCTCAATATAACCTGCGTTTTCAGCCGTAATTGTCCAAGTATTCCTGACATTGCCGCCCTTGAGGGTATTGTCGCCTTCTTTACCAGCTATTTCACCTGTGATGTGACTGTTATTTTCCAGGATGAAGATGTCATCATCATCACCACCAATCAAGTTGGTTATTTCTGTAAAGTTGGTTGTGCCGTCACTATTGCTGATATTCCCAGCATTTTCATCTGTAATTGTCCAGGTATTATATGAGTCACCACCTTCTAGGGTGTTTTTCCCGCGTCCACCATCGATTGTGCCTGTGATGTGGCTATCTTCTGACAGAATGAAGGTATCAGCTTGATTACCACCGATGAGGTTGGCAATTTCCCTAAACGAAGTTATCTCGCCACTACCAATATTGGTGAGATCACCCATATTGTCAGTGACAATTGTCCACTCGTTATCGACATTCCCACCTTGTAGGGTGTTGTTACCACCTCCACCAGCGATTTCGCCTGTGATTTGACTGTCACCTTCCAGGATGAAGGTGTCATCTCCATCGCCGCCAATCAGGTTGGCAATGTCGCTAAACTCTGTTGTCCCGGCAATATTATCAATACTGCCTGTATCGTTACTGGTAATTGTCCACTCGTTATCGACACTACCCCCTTGTAGGGTGTTGTTACCACCTCCACCGACGATTTCGCCTGTGATTTGACTGTTGTTTTCCAGGATGAAGGTGTCATCTGCATTGCCACCAATCAGGTTAGCAATGTCGCTAAACTCAATTGTCCCGACAATATTATCAACACTACCTGTATCGTTACTGGTAATTGTCCAGGTATTTTCGACACTAACCCCTTGTAGGGTGTTGTTGCCACCATTGCCATCAATGCTACCTGCGAGGCTGCCGGCAACAGTCAGGGTAAATGTATCGCTGCTACTACTACCAACTAAATTACCGATATTGGTAAAGCCGAGAGTGACTCCTGTGACGCTACCAATGTTAGCACCTGCGATCGTCCAGTCCAGAGATTGATTACTGCCTTTGATGGTGTTGAGGTTAGCTAATCCACCACCCTCAATGCTGCCATCTAAACTGCCTCCAGCCTCCAGTGTGAAGGTATCAGCACCTAATCCACCCCGGACAGTGGCAATATTTTTAAATCCACTAGCCAAGTTAGTGACAGTTCCAGTATTGCTACCAGCGATTGTCCAGTCATTGTTTCCTGGCCCAGCTTCTAAGCTATTGAGTAAGGCAATACCGCCGCCGTCAATAGAACCACTTAAGCTGCCCCCAAGACTGAAGATGAAGATATCGCTGGACGCTCCGCCGATGAGAGTGCCGATACCAGAGAAGGTTTTGATACCTGCACCGCTTGTGAGTGTTCCCGAATTGAATCCTGTAATTGTCCAAACATTGGCACAATCACCTGCTTGTAAGGCATTCTCTCCCGTGCCACCATCAAAGGTTTGTGTGGCTTCGCAGGGAGTTTCTTCCTCCTCTTCCTCCCGATCTGGATCTTGATCTTCTGGATCTGGCTCTTCCACCTTTGTTGGTCGCGGTGGTATGGGTGGTGGTGGTTCTGGTCGCGGTGGTATGGGTGGTGGTGGTTCTGGTCGCGGTGGTATGGGTGGTGGTGGT